>JBEPXQ010000354.1:2667-3078 GCA_041641835.1 Bacteroidales bacterium | reverse complement strand
GACATTGCCTCTGTTGAAGCCATCAAAAAAGAGCTGGGTCTTGACCAGCCGGTGCACAGGCAGTACATGAAATACCTTAACGATCTTTCACCGGTTTCCTGGCATAAAACTGAACCCGAAGACCATTATTTTCATCTGGATAAAGAAAAATATGGTGATCCGGTAAAACTGCTTACCCTTAAGAATTCAGTAATTGTACTTAAAAAGCCATACCTGCGGCGCTCGTATCAGACCAAGCGAAAAGTAAACAGCATTTTGGCGGAAGCATTTCCCAAAACCGCCCTGCTGGCCATTACAGCCATCAGCTTTGCTGTTATCTTTGGCTTGCTCATCGGAGTATTCAGCGCGCTGCACAAGGATGGCATCTTCGATAAGGCTTCGCTGGTACTTTCGGTGCTGGGCATGTCTGTT
>JBEPXQ010000354.1:0-2657 GCA_041641835.1 Bacteroidales bacterium | reverse complement strand
TTCCTTTTTTGCTGCCATTCTTATCGGTTGGCTGTTTGCATTCGTTTGGGGGCAATATACAGGCCTGGATATGATCGGGAGCATGTTCACGGTGGATGATTTTGGCCGGGGCAAGTATTTCGATCTGAAAAACCTGATCCTGCCGGCATTAACGTTAGGCATCAGGCCGCTGGCCATTATTATTGAACTTACCCGCAGTTCCATGCTGGAGGTGCTCTCGCAGGATTACATCAGAACAGCAAAAGCCAAAGGACTGGCACAAAACCGCATAATCTGGCGGCATGCCATGAAAAATGCACTTAACCCGGTGATAACGGCAACCTCCGGCTGGTTTGCCTCTTTGTTGGCTGGTGCTGTGTTTGTTGAATATGTCTTCGACTGGAAAGGACTTGGAGTGGTAATTGTTACAGCGCTTGAAAAATATGACTTTCCTGTTATCATGGGATCCGTGCTGTTTATCTCTGTTATCCTCATCCTTATAAATATTTTCATTGATATTTTATACGGCCTTCTTGATCCGCGTGTGCGTATCGCATAATTTTTTATAATTTTGAAGCAAATCATCATACCTATGAGAAAAAAAATAGTTGCCGGAAACTGGAAAATGAATATGCTTCAGGATGAAGCTATTAAACTTGTATCCAACATCAAAGAAGAACTTGAAAACAGAAAACAGGCACTGCCGGAAAACAGTGGGATCATCATTATGCCTCCCTTCCCCTGGATACCCTCTGCTGTGGAACAAACAAGTGACAATGACCTGATAGCTGTAGGTGCTCAAAATTGCTACCATGAGCAAAAAGGAGCCTATACCGGAGAGGTATCTCCTGATATGATAGCTTCAACAGGAGCCGAATACGTAATCCTTGGCCACTCTGAAAGAAGAGAATACTTTGAAGAGGCCGGTGAATTCCTCAGAAAAAAAGTTGATGCAGTTTTAAAAAGCGGCCTTAAGCCGGTGTTTTGCTGTGGTGAACCACTGCAGGTAAGGGAAGAAAATAAGCAAAACGAGGTTGTGAAACAACAACTTAAGGAAAGCGTTTTCCACCTTGATGCGGAAGACTTCAGCAAGCTGATTATTGCTTATGAACCTGTTTGGGCTATCGGCACCGGCAAAACAGCCTCACCGGAACAGGCACAGGAAATGCACAAATTCATCAGAGATCAGATAGCAGAAAAATATGGACAACAGATTGCCGGTAACATCACAATTTTATACGGTGGCAGTGCGAAGCCCGCGAATGCAGCAGAACTCTTTGCCCGTGAGGATGTGGATGGCGGACTGATTGGTGGAGCTTCTCTGAAAGCAAAGGATTTCATTGATGTCTTTTTTAGCTTATAACCGTACGTATCATGGATTTTACCGAAGTAAACCTTCAGCTTTCTCCTGATAATTCACAAAACAGGGAAATGCTTATTGCTGCACTGGATGACCTGGGGTATGACTCCTACTGGGAAGAAGAAGACGTACTCAGGGCTTATATTTCCTGTGCTGCCTTTGATGAAAGTAAGATCAAAGAGCTGCAGCAAAACCTCAGCCCTCATTTCAGCTTTCATTATCAAAATGATAAACTGCCCGGGCAGAACTGGAACCAGGTATGGGAAAGCAACTTTGAGCCTGTAAGAATAAACGATCAGTGTGGTGTAAGAGCTCCTTTTCATCCTTCTTTTGATGACCTGGAGTATGAAATTATTATAGAACCGCAGATGTCATTCGGGACTGCTCATCATGAGACCACCGCCATGATGCTTGATTATCTGACTCATATCAACCTTAAAGGCAAAAAAGTGCTGGATATGGGATCGGGAACCGGCGTATTGGCGGTTATGGCTCATCTGAAAGGGGCACCTGAAATAACAGCTGTGGATAATGATGAATGGGCTGTGACTAATACAAAAAACAACATCCTCAGAAATAAAATGGATGCTGAAGTACTGGCCGGAGATATAGAAAGCGTATCAGGCCGATCATTTGATCAAATCCTGGCTAATATAAACCGCAATATCCTGCTGAGACAAATTCCATTCTACGCTGATATGCTTGCCTCCGGAGGCGCTTTATTGATCAGCGGCTTTTATACCGATGATCTCCAGGTACTGAAAAACAAAGCTGAATTTAATGGCTTTACACTAAAGGATTTTAAAGACAAAAGAAATTGGGTTGCCGCCCGTTTTACTAAAAGATAAAAATATAAAAAGTCAGACATTTTATTATGATCCGCAGATTAATCTTTGTCATACTAACGCTGTTTTTATTTATCCCAGTTGCATCTAAAGCACAGGTTGTAAGGGAAATATCGCCTCAGCCTGCCATGTTTGTAAATGAGCTGGAGCGGATGGTGGAATCAATCAATAACAGGGACAAGAAAAAAGAAGCGGAAGCTTTTGCTCATCAGTTCAGCTTGATGTGGACCTCCGACACCCTGAAAGACCAGCAGCAAAAAGAGGTAATAATCGCTATCAATCAGATGCTTGACAAGAGATACCGGGTTTATCCTGATGTATTTGAATATCTGGCAACGCTACAGGCTTTTGCACGCACCGAAAGCTTTAACGACAACTTTCACGGATTTAGCGGCGGATTACAGTACTTTGTCCAGCGCCAGCCCCGCTCAAGGGTGATGGATATGATCAAGGATTATAAGGGCCTGTTCAAA
>JBEPXQ010000353.1:0-3085 GCA_041641835.1 Bacteroidales bacterium | reverse complement strand
CTCTGACATGCGGGTAACACCTTCCGGCTTTTTGTCGCGGGTGTATTTGCCTGATAACAGACCGCCTGCCAAAGGGCTCCAGGCCAGCACTCCAACGCCCTGGTCCACCGCTATTGGAAGCAGCTCATACTCGGCTTCACGTGCCTCCAGAGTGTAATGGATCTGTTGGGTGATAAATCGCGGCAGGTTTTTTTCCTTGCTGATGGAGAGGGCTTTCATGATGTGCCAGCCTGAGAAATTAGAGCAGCCGGCATATCGTATTTTTCCTTGCTGACGCAATGTGTCCAACGCTTCCAGCATCTCTTCCGGGGGAGTTTGCCCATCCCATTCATGAATGTAGTAAATGTCGATAACATCGGTTTTCAATCGCTTCAGGCTTTTTTCGCATTCACGGATTAAATGGTGACGTGAAAAGCCACCGTCATTTGGCCCATCACCCACAGGCATTCTGGCTTTGGACGAAATAAGTACATCATTCGGACGTTTCCCGTCAAGTACTTTTCCAACTATCTCTTCTGATTTTCCTTCTGAATAAAAATTAGCAGTATCAATCAGATTTACTCCTTTATCAAGACTTAAACCAATGATCTTATCCGCTTCTTTTACATCAATATTTCCAACTTTTGAGAAAATATCCTTTCCCCCAAATGTCATTGTTCCAAGTGTAAGGGTGGAAATCTTTAGCCCTGAGTGTCCTAAGTATCTGTACTTCATAATTAATTTATTTGGTTTTTATACTGAAAATCTCTGTACGCGAGGTTGTAAAAGTTATACAATGCTGATAATTAAAAGTTCAGCCTGTAGTTGATGAATAGGTTTATAAAAAGTGAAGGATTATTTTGGCCGAGTTAGAGTGCAGGCTTGTAAATAATAATGATGACTGATAATATCTGACTTCAACTAAAATTTTCATTATTTTCGTATCTCAACAGAATAGGAAAGAGATGAAAAAAAAGAAGCGAATTCTGTTATTATTTTTCCTGGTGCTTATTTCAGTGGGATATTTAATTCCCCAGAAAAAAATGATGATACCCGTGGAAGGAGCTACTCCCGCTGACTGGAACAGCGAATCGTACTGGTATTACCCCTGGGGGAGATCTGTAACACACAAAGGAGTGGATGTTTTTGCCAAAAAAGGCGTAAAGGTAGTTTCTTCCACTTGCTTGAAAAGGAATGTTATTAAGATGTTGGCAGATTAATCTCCTGGATAGCGCGTTCGATCACTTCATCTTTATCCAGGTTGTTCCAGTTGAAAGAAACCTGAATATCAGGTGGTACGCCGCTTTCATAGTTATTGCCTTCAGGGTCCAGTGTTTGAGTAATGGAAAAGCGGTAGGTCCAGCCATTGGGCAACTGTCCTCCGCTGGGCAGGCCAAGCCCTCCGCCTGTGGTGTCACCCATCAATGTGATGTTATCTATAGCTTTTGCCGATAATGCAGTAAATGAGCTTGCACTATAGGACCCCCTGTCAATGAGCATAATTACTCTTTTATGATAATTTTGTCCTTCAGAAGGTTCAATGTAACAGGGCTGCAAAGCTGAGAAATCATTGTGGCCGGGACCGTCTTTAATCGTACTGTAATATATCAGGGTCTTTTCTTTAATAAAACGGCTAAGGATCCTAAAGCCATAAGCTATAGTACCGCCACCATTTTCCCTTAGATCAAAAATCATCCCTTTTGTGTTGCGGTAGCGGGACATAATGAAGTTTAGATTTTTTGCTGATACACCACCACTGAATGCCGGCAACCGCACATAGGCAATTGAATCACCGGCTATGAAATCATGATGAAATGGCCCTGAGGTATAATAGTCTTTTGGCAGGTAATGATCACGGATAATTCGCCAGTCGAAGTTATCCTGCCCTTTACGGTAAACTCCAAAACGCGAAATATTAAAATCCGAGACCAGATTAGCATGATCATCACGAAGCTCTTTCATCATTTCACCCATTACATCAAACAGGGAATCATTACTCATTCCATTATACAACAAAGGGCGATATTTGTCCCTTATTAATAGCCAGTTAATGTTTTTGTATTCAAAGAAAGAGTATTTTCTGTCGCATTCCTGCCACAGATAATCAAAATTGGTCTAAGGATCATCCGTGTGCATCTCTTCTTCAAATATGATTTTTTCACATGAAAACAAAAGAGGGATGAGAAATAATAAGGTGACCAGCTTTTTCATTTCCCTGGTTTTTTAAGTTTTTTATCTAATTTGAACAGGAAGGAGATCAGAAAATGATGTCTTGCCATTTCAAGTTCATCGGTTTCTTTTCCGGTGTGGTAAGCATCCCATAAATAAGAAAGCTTAATGATGTTTTTATTGTGCAGGTGGATCTTATATTCAACTGAAGAATTCAGACGGTATCCGTGAAATATTTTCAGCCTGTGACCTTTAAAATAGCTGTAATCATTGAGCAAACCCGATTGCTGAGTATAGGCGTAGCCATTACGGTAAGTGGCATTAAACATACCTAAGTTAAGCTGAAGAAAAATTTCTCTTTTTCTGGGATGAAGATTTATTTTGAAAAGCTTCAAATCAATCACTTTGTGCCTTACGCGGGACACATCATAACCTGCTCTCAGACTTCCGAATAGCGTACCGATTGCTTCCATCCCGAGGGAGTTGTTATACAAACTGCTATTATTACGAAGGTTACCTGTGAGGTTAAGCATTCCACCGCCTTTAAACTGCCATTTGTCGCCGGCATCCACCGGCAGCTTAAAAAGCTCGGTGTGTATAATGTTGAGGTATCCCAGTGTGGCTGAAGTAGTACGTTGGGTGCCAAAAACTTTGCCGGGGCCAAAACCAATAATAAACCCCATATGTGACTCTCTGTTTTCATCAGAGCTGTAGCGAAATAAACCCAAATCGCCGGCAACCCCATAGTAAAACAGGGGTGAAGTGGCGAAATCCCGGAAGTTGAAGTAACTGCCGCCATAGCTTAAATCAATAAACACCGGACGTTTGTATTTCTTTCCTGATACGGAAATGGTATCCTGTTCATTCTGGCTATACGCGGTGAATGCAAGGATATATGAAATTAGCAATAAAAAAAGCCGCTTACTGAACATTGCAA
>JBEPXQ010000352.1:0-3095 GCA_041641835.1 Bacteroidales bacterium | reverse complement strand
AGCAAGGCAGTAAAAGGCAAAATACTTCAGTTTGGCACGTTTCACCAGCCTGATCATCCAGGCACATGCTATTATTCCGGAAACGAACGCCGCCAGGAATCCTGTGATCAATACCCCGGCACCCAGCCCTGATCCGGAAACATCACCTGAATATATATCCATTGCCATTTTGGCCAGGATAAGCGGTACCACCATCAGGAAAGAAAATCGGGCGGCCTTGGTGCGATCGATACCCAGCATTACGCTACTTGAAATGGTTGCTCCTGAACGCGAAATGCCCGGTAGAATAGCAACAGCTTGTGCTATACCTATTACCAGCGCATTCCAAAAATTCACGCCCTTTTCTGTGGTTTTGGCCATATCAGCAACAAACAGCAAAAGAGCCGTAACAATCAGCATGGCACCTACCAGCACCACCTGGCCACCAAACAGGCTTTCAATCTGCTTATCAAGCGTAATGCCGATAATCCCCGCAGGGATCATTGAAATACCTATCTTAAAGGCAAACTTCATTTCTTCATTCCATTGCCACTGCAAAATACCGCGGAAAATCTCCACCACATCCTTGCGGAAAACAACCAAAGTGCTCAGTGCCGTGGCAGCATGCACAACAACGGTCATCAGCATACTGTCTTCTGGTACTGCGGTGTCGCCAAACAATGCCTTGGTGATTTCAAGGTGTCCGCTGCTGCTCACAGGCAAAAACTCAGTTAGCCCTTGTATAATACCAAGGATCAGTGCTTCAATCCAACTCATGTGCCTGCTGGTTTATTCTTCTGTTTTGGGTGCTGATGGGCGCTTCATAATAGCAAATATCTCAATTACATATCCTGCAAGAATCAGGATAGGCGCAAGGGTAATCCTGCGAAAACTAAATATCTCTTCGCTAAATACATTCGGATCCTCCGAACCGCCTCCTGCCATTAATATAAAGCCAAGAGCAATTAATACAAGCCCCACTATCAACAGGATATAACTCTGCCGGCCAAATGTGAAATCTTCATGCTTTACATCCTGCTGCTTCTCGGCAGTAACTTTGGTTTTATTCTTTTTTGTCTTTGTTGCTGTTGCCATAATAACTGACGTTTAATAATAATAAAGATTATCAGTTTTGATCTTCAGATATTTTCGTACTGCAAAATAAGTGGAAATCCAGGTAAAAAGAAAGCCCGTTGCGATAACTCCTCCAAAAAGTATCAGATACAGGTCAATTTCAGCCAGATTAATCAACTCCGGAAAACTGTTATATATTAAATACATGGTGCCCACAAGCAAACCAATTGCCAGTAGTGAGGCTATAAAGCCATGCAGAATTCCCTTCACCAGAAATGGCTTTCGGATAAAGCGCTGTGTAGCACCAACAAGCTGCATGCTCTTGATAAGAAAACGCTTCGAAAAAACCGAAAGGCGAATGGTGTTGTTGATAAGCGCAATGGCAATAAGCACCAGAATAGCGCTGAAACCTAGAATAATCACGCTGATCTTCTGCAGATTTTGATTCACCGCTTCCACAACCGATTTTTCATAATAAACCTCCTTAACACCCGCGTGCTCGCTAAGCTCCTCCTTAATCACCGCCAGCGAATCATTATTGGCATAACCAGCCTTCACATTTACCTCTACGGACGGTAAAAGCGGGTTATATCCCAAAAAATCCACGAAATCCTCGCCCAGCTCCGCCTGAAATTCACGTGCAGCCTGCTCTTTCGTGATGTAGGTTGTTGATTTCCGGTAAGGTTCAGCATCAATAGCTTTGCGTAAAAGTATAATGTCCGCCTCACTCATGTTATCATGCATGATCACCGACATCGTGATGTTTTCCTTCACATAATCCGAAAGACGCTTTGCATTCAGCAGTATCAATCCTACCAGCCCCAGCATAAACAAAACAAGGGCGATGCTTAATACTGTGGTGAAAACAGAGGTCGTCAGCCGTCGCTTGTTAAATTTTTCTTCCTTCTTTGCCATAGCTCATTTCAAAGGGCTAAGATAATAATTTTTCATCCCGCCAAAACCTCTTCACCTTTTTCAACTCTTAAAGATTGTTAAACCTACTATTGCCAGTTGCTTGTGCAGGATTGCTTTGCCTCCTGTTTGTTTTTTTGGGCGGCTTAACGGTCTGCGGCTGCAAGCTGTGTTGCGGCTGCAAAGCTGTTGCATCCCTTAGGCAGGAGCTCGCTTACGCTCCGCTCTGCCACGGGGCAACAGCTAAGCAGCCACTTCCACAGGCTTTCCGCCTCCGCCCTGCCGCGCGCTTCAACGCCGGTAATTTACCTGATGCCCTGACTTCGCGAACATTTTAAAATCTATTCGCTCTTATTTACCACAGTTTTCATAAATTCGCACTCTCATTCAAAAGTTTGAAACATCTGACAATCATGGATTATAATTTTCGGGAGATAGAAAAGAAGTGGCAGGAGTACTGGGCTGCAAATAAAACCTTTAAAGCTGATAACAATTCTGAAAAAGAAAAATATTACGTGCTTGACATGTTCCCCTATCCATCCGGATCTGGCTTGCATGTAGGCCACCCGCTGGGATATATTGCCTCCGACATTGTGGCCAGGTATAAAAGAAATGAAGGATACAATGTGCTTCACCCCATGGGCTTTGATGCTTATGGATTACCCGCCGAGCAATACGCCATACAAACAGGAACGCATCCCGCCGTTACCACCGAGAAAAATATAAAGCGATACCGGCAGCAGCTTAACCAGATCGGGTTCTCTTACGACTGGGACCGCGAGGTGCAAACCTGCGATCCGAAGTACTACAAATGGACACAATGGACATTTATTAAACTGTTTGGACACTGGTTTGATAATGATAGGCAAAGTGCACGGCCAATCATCGATCTTATCAATCATTTCGAGAAAAAAGGCAGCGAAAAGCTTAATGCATCACATAATGAACATGATGCTTTTACCGCTGAGGAGTGGAAAAACATGAATCAGGTTCAGCAGCAGCAAATGCTGATGAACTACCGGCTGGCTTATCTTTCTGAAACCATGGTGAACTGGTGCCCGGCATTGGGTACGGTATTGGCCAACGATGAAGTTAAGGACGGTTTTTCCGAGCGCGGTGGTCATCCTGTG
>JBEPXQ010000351.1:2240-3095 GCA_041641835.1 Bacteroidales bacterium | reverse complement strand
GTTGTTTTATCATCCTCATGATAGAAGCTAATATCAGAACAGCGTGGGCTGCCGGTTCCGGCGGCTTCTCAGCTGTGCATCAATTTCACGCTTCATCAAAGCAAGCTCCCGTTCATTTAGGTCAGTATCTGAAAAAAAGGTGGCAAATTTCTTTATTTCATCATCATAAAACCTCTTAATCACACTTTTCACCAGATTATGCCGATAATCTTCCCTGCTTACCACAGGAAAATAAACATGACCCCGTCCCTGCTTTTCATGGCCAACAAAGCCTTTTTTATCAAGTATCCTCACGATGGTGGAAACAGTAGTAACAGCCGGAACGGGCTCAGGCATTTCTTCCAGTATCTGCTTTACGTTAGCAGTACACAGTTTCCACATAACCTGCATTACCTGTTCCTCGGCCCTGGTTAGCTCTTTCATAACTCAAAAGTTTAACTAATTTCTTAGTAACAAAGATAGGATAAAGCTAGCGGATTGTCAATAAGAACCGGCAAATGGATTTACTTTTCTGCAATTTGTTTGATTTCATTGATGAACTTTTCCGCCAGCTGGCTGGCCTTGTCAGCGGATTCGCTTTCAGCATAAATGCGGATAATAGGTTCGGTATTTGATTTTCTCATATGAACCCATTCTGAACCCAATTCTATCTTCACTCCATCACTGGTATTGATTGGCTGCTCGCTGTATTTTTCTTTGATCTCATTTAGAATTCCGTCCACATCCATTCCATCTTCCAGCCTGATCTTGCTCTTTTTGATCACATAGGAAGGATATTGCGCCCTGATACCACTCACCAGCTTTTCTGATTTGGCCATCATAGACAGGAATAATGCTATTCCCACCAGGGCATCC
>JBEPXQ010000351.1:0-2230 GCA_041641835.1 Bacteroidales bacterium | reverse complement strand
CCCTTCCATAATGCAGTTCAGGAAGGATAATTCCGCCGTTTCCTTCACCACCGATAACAGCATTTACTTCCTTCATTTTTTCCACCACATTAACCTCACCCACAGCAGAGGCATGGTACTCCACTCCTGCTTGCTCACTAATATCACGCAGAGCTCTGGAAGAAGACAGGTTCGACACTGTATTTCCTTTTGTATGCTTCAGTACATAATCTGCCACTGCCACCAGGGTATATTCCTCGCCAAACATTTCGCCGGTTTCACACACGATGGCCAGGCGGTCCACATCCGGGTCAACCACAAAACCCACATCTGCCTTTTTAGCCACCACGCGTTTTGAGATTTCCTGCAGGTGTTCGGGCAAAGGTTCCGGGTTATGCGCAAATTCACCAGTGGGATCGCAATTGATCAATTCAATATTTTCCACTCCCAGTGATTTAAGCAACGGAGGCAGGGCAATGCCGCCTGTGGAGTTAATGCAATCAATCACCACCCGGAAACCGGCTTCCTGTATAGCTTTTTTATCCACTAAATCAAGGTCAAGTATTCTATCGATATGCTCCTGAATGAAACGCTCGTAGAAAGCATAGCGGCCAAGGCTATCCACATCAGCAAAAACCATCTCATCATTAGTGGCTATCTCCAGCACTGTCCTGCCTTCTTCGGCTGAGATAAATTCACCCTGCCCGTTGAGCAGCTTCAGGGCATTCCATTCCCTGGGATTATGGCTCGCTGTTACAATTATACCTCCCTGCGCATGCAAAGCAGGAACAGCCATCTCCACTGTTGGCGTAGTAGATAGCCCGAGGTCAACCACATCCACCCCCATACCGATCAGAGCATTATTTACCAGCCGGTTTACCATTTCACCGGAAATCCGGGCGTCGCGTCCCACTACAATTTTCACCTTTTTATTATGCTGACGCTTGATGAATTCTGCATATGCTGATGCAAATCGAACAATATCAACAGGTGATAATCCTTCACCCTGCTTTCCGCCGATGGTTCCCCTGATCCCGGAAATAGATTTTATTATGCTCATAATTGTCTGTTTCAATTAGCCTCGCAAAAGTAATCTTTTAACATCAAACTACGTTATCTGTTTATAACTTAATATCAAATTGAACCTTAGCGCGTTAATAATGAATAAAAAAATAGCTTTTCAGCCCGGAATTAATTGCTATTTTTGCCGTTTTGATCTTACTTTTGTAAAAAGCCGATTCATAAAAGGCAACCTTATATAATGAACAGTAATAAAGATTTTTGGGACGACAATGAATTTGATGAACTGGTGAAACAGTTCGAGCTAAAGTTAAAACAGAAAGAGAGCTTCTTCTTTGATGTGGATGACTTTGCTATTATTATCGACTATTACATTGATAATGGATCAATTGAGATGGCCAGGTTAGCCCTGCGCCACGCCCTGAATCTTCATCCTGGTTCAGTTGTATTCCAGGTAAAAAAGGCTCAGCTGCTTGCCATCACCAACAACACCGAGCAGGCACTGTCAATGCTCAGTATAGTAGAGCACCTGGAGCCCTATAATACCGATATCATCAAGACAAAAGCAAATATTTTCAGCCAGCTGCAGCAATATGATAATGCCATCAAGGAATATAAGAAGCTGAGTGTGGAAGATGATGCTGAGGAAATATTTTCCAACATAGCTTTTGAATATGAAAATATGGGCCAGTTCAGCGAAGCCATACGATATCTGAAAAAGGTCCTGGCCATTAATCCTGGTAACGACAATGCAATGTATGAACTTGCATATTGCTTTGAAGCCACTGGTGATGTAACTGCCAGCATCAAATACTTCCAGGCTTACCTGGAGGAAAATCCGCTATCATCCATTGCATGGTTTAATCTTGGAGTTGCCTGCTCAACTGTTGACCGCTTTGAGGAAGCCCTGGAAGCATTTGACTTTTCCATTGCCCTGGAGCCGGATTATGCTTCAGCATATTTTAATAAGGCCACGGTATTGTGCAACCAGGAGCGATATCATGAAGCTATTGAAGCATATGGAGAAACCCTGAACCTGGAACAACCCGATGCCCTGACATTTCAATATATAGGTGAATGCTATGAAAAGCTGTGCGACTATGATAATGCCATAGAACATTATCTGAAGGCCATAGAAACCAATGAGAATCTTAGCGAAGGCTGGGCCGGGCTGGCTTCAGTGTTTTATGAAACAGGCAACTACGACAAGGCCATGAGCTTTATTCTTAAA
>JBEPXQ010000350.1:0-3100 GCA_041641835.1 Bacteroidales bacterium | reverse complement strand
CACCAGGTGCACACCGGCATCAATATCCACTATGTTGTTGTATGATATGGCTTTGCCATGAAGTTGCTCAAAAGCTTCATCCAGTTTCCCATGGAACTTGCCCTGCTGGTGAGGATTTTCGCCGTAACGGAGTTGCTGCCCGTTGTTACTGCTTAGGCGAAGTCCTTCAAGTTGCTGGTCAGCATTAAAGTAATTAAATATGGCTGTATCATAACCTGAAGAAACCTCAAAGGCAGCAGCAGCAAAATATTTCCGCTGCTCTTCAGTGGTGTGTCCATTTTGCTCTTTAATCATGTCGTGAAGCTGCCCGTAATATTTCCGGGAAGGGATAACAACCACATCCCTATAATTTTTAGCTGCAGCACGGATAAGTGAAATGCCACCGATATCAATCTTTTCAACAATATCCTCATGCGAGCCACCTGCTGCCACTGTTTCTTCAAATGGATACAGGTCAACAATTACCAGATCAATATCAGGGATATTGTATTGTTTACAGTCTTCTCTGTCCTGCTGGTTGTCACGCCGGTTAAGAATTCCACCGAACACCAGAGGATGTAATGTCTTTACACGTCCTCCTAAAATGGAGGGGTAATCAGTGAGCGACTCCACTGATTTAACTTCTATTCCCAGCTCCTGTATGTACCTGTAGGTGCCACCGGTGGAATAAATGGTTACGTCCTGCTCATTCAACAAATTTGCAATAAGGTCAATGTTTTCCTTATGGAAGACTGAAATCAATGCATTTTTAATCTTTCTCATATACCGGGTCCTTTTCTAAGGTGCTTTTAAGCAATCTCTTAAGTATTTGTAAACTACATTTTTAAAGCATGCAATTTTAAGAAAAAAGTTCATGCGAAACAACTGTAAGGGATAGATAAATAAATCATACCTTTACAAAAGCAAATTATGATTATTCTGCGCCTCATACGGGAAAGCTACCTGTTTGCAATACAGGCATTATTTGGTAACAAGCTGCGGACACTCTTGTCGTTGCTTGGCATTACCATTGGTATTTTTGCTATAATTTTTGTGCTGACGACAGTGGATTCTATGGAAAAGACAATCCGCAACAGCATGGAGTCTCTTGGTAAAAGCACAATATTTATACAGAAGTGGCCCTGGGGATATGGCGGAGAATATCAGTGGTGGGAATATATCAACCGGCCGGAGCCTGACCTGCAGGAAATGAGAGAGCTGCAGGAACGTGTGCACGGTGCGGAAGCCATGGCTTTTATGGCCTCCACAAGCAAAACTCTTGAATACAGAAATAATAACGTGGAACAGGTGGTTCTGATCGGGATCAGTCATGACTATAATAAAATTGAAGATATAACACTGGAACAGGGCCGATATTTTACGCGAAGCGAAAGCCGTCTGGGTTCAAATGTTATCATACTCGGACACGATATTGCCACCGGGTTATTTCCCCGTTCTGAGCCTGTGGGGAAGGAAATAGAAGTGTTTGGGCGTAAGCTCTCTGTAATAGGAGCTATTGAGAAGAAAGGACTGAATAATTTTGGTATGTCGCCCGATGAACAGGCATATATACCTGTAAACTTCCTGCGAACCGTTGTTGACCTGCGAAGGGGAAATTTCGGGCAGGCAATTATGACCAGACCCGGGGAAAATGTCCCTTCAGATATGTTTATTGGGGAGCTTAAGGCTACTATGAGGGCTGTACGAAGCATTAAACCAGATGAAAAAGATGATTTTGCCGTGAATGAAGTTGATGTAGCCAGCAAAAACCTGTCACAGCTATTTAGTTCCATCTCGGTTATAGGTTGGTTTATCGGTGGAATATCCATATTCGTTGGTATGTTTGGTATTGCAAATATTATGTTTGTATCAGTAAGAGAGCGAACAAAAATCATAGGGATACAAAAAGCACTGGGGGCAAAAAACTATTTCATTTTACTGCAGTTTTTATTCGAAGCAATTATACTTGCTTTGCTGGGTGGCTTGCTTGGCTTGTTCCTGGTGTGGGTGATTACAGTGATCCTTGCAGATATAAAAATTGCAGATATTGAATTTGCTTTATACCTTAACAGGTCAAACATTATGCTTGGGTTATTCGTTTCCATAGTAGCCGGCATACTTGCAGGTATAATTCCAGCTTTTTCCGCTGCCCGCATGAATCCGGTTGAGGCCATCAGAACCGGCAACTAATCTATCAGCAATGATTAGTAAAAGATGTTTTTCTGTCTATCAAAAAAATAAAAACAAAAGCAAATGAAATATTTAAGTATAATGCTTGCATGTATTTTCTTCGGGGTTTTCGGAAAACAGGCTTTGCAAGTAAATGAAGCCACAACAGAAATGGTGTACGGAGGTGTGGCAGGATCAGGTAAAACCCAGGAATTCAGAGTTACAATGACCTTAAAGAGAAAGCCTGAAAAGGTTTTTATTGAAGGATTCCTGATCGATAATTATTATTATCAGGATTTCACCATCATCCCGCTTGATAATAAGCAGGAGCATTTTCCCAAAGCAATTCAGGAGGAATATCTTAATGAGGCTGATAAAAAAGACAGCATACTGGTGAGTTTTGCAAAGCGCTGGAAGGGAGATCAAGCTGGGAATCTTACTCCTCCTCCGCCTTCAGCAGAAATAGAGATCCCGGCTGATTACCAGGGAGAAAATCTGGTAGTATATAGATGGAAAGATGTGCGTAAGTATTTGATAATAGCCAAAATGGATACGCTGGAAAAAAAGTACATGCCATAGCTTTTTGATTTTATCTTTTTGTGAAATGCACCCGGAGCGTTACCATCAGCGTTCTATTTCATTTATCTTTGCACCCCTCAATTTTTCTGGATGAGAATTAATCAGGATCCCGGTTTACCGGGGGGACGTAAAAATTAAATGTAATAATGAGCCCGGGCAGGATAAAAACCTTGAAACATATGAGTATGATTATAACGATAGCAAAAATCATGTGTTGCAGGGATATCACTTGTGATGGAGAGCTCCCCTGCGTAAACGGCGGGGTAAATATCATACGAATTTAATCAAACTTAAACAGATGAGTAAGAAAACGATACTTATAATAATGGATGGTTGGGCAGAAGCAGAAAACGGCAGTGCCAATGCTATCAGC
>JBEPXQ010000349.1:0-3104 GCA_041641835.1 Bacteroidales bacterium | reverse complement strand
TTTTTGTAACTTTACCAATATAAACTATTCAAAACCCCAAAGGCATGCGAATAACTGTTTTTATTGTATCAGCCCTCTTGTTCTTTATGGCTTGCCGTAGCAACAAGACAACGACTGAAAAATCTTATGCAGTCTTAAGTACAGATAGTAAAAGGGCTGATATTGATTCTGTTTTCACCAGTTTTAATATGAAATACGAATTGCTGACCTATTCTCCCGACAGTGCTTATATTTTGATATCTCTTTCTCAACCTTCATATCATTCCAGCTTAGGCAGAAGTGGGATCGCTTTGAAAGGAAGAGCCCGATATTGGAATATCTATTTTTATAACAGAAAGACCAGTAAAGGCCACCTTCTTACTCAGCAGAGAATCGGAATTGAGGGTGTTCGTGTGGCTGGTAAAGCTCATGAATTGGTCGATAAAGTATTAGAAGGGAAAATTTTATACGTGATTAGAGATATTGACAGGAATAAAGATGGCGTTATAAACCATAAAGATCCTGAGTTTTTATTTGTTTCTGAGTATGATGGCACAGATCTTCAACGTATCTCGCCAATAAATGAGGACCTTAATGAATACTATGTTATTCCAGGTAAACAAGAAATAGTTATGAAAACTTATCGTAATAAAGGTACGAATTCAACATTTAATTTACGAGATGAAAAAATATGGTACCACGCGAGAATAGTTGAAGGGCAATGGAAGTTAAGCGAAATGATAAATAATGAAACAAGGCATGAAATCGACAGTCTGTTTTTTCAGCAATGGATGGAGGTAAAGGAATAAGAAAATTTTAAGTAAGCATAACATTATTGAATTTAAGAACGTTAAAAATTATAACCCAATATTACACTCCCATGAAAAAGATCATTTTTCTCCTGCTCCTTCTGTTTCCGGTCATTATTTTCAGCCAGACAGAAACAAAACCAAAGAACATCATCCTCACCACATCCATTACCCAAAGTTTTGACAATGTCGCATTTGCTAATGCTTCACTGAATTTGGGGATAGAACATTATCTCAAAAAATCAAAATCCCTGTTGGTAAATGTCGGACTGGCAGATATCTATGACTTATTTGACCCTAATGTTAATATGCGAGGCATCAGGTTACAGCTGGAAGGCCGGCACTATTTCAAACGAAAGAAAATCTTCGCTCCCTTATTCCTGCTTTATTGGCCGCATATTTTCCAGATGAATTCACAGAAACTGGAAAATACCGGCTACTATCTGGCTTTGAATGCCTATGGTCAATATTCAGAGAAAGAAATAAACAGCTTTATTGGTAGTGAGTTGTTATCAAACAGGAAGGCCGGGCTCAATATAAAATTCGGATTTCAGAGCATCAATAAATTCGGCCTTGTGATTGATTACGCCATGGGTGGTGGAATTGGATACAACTCAACATTTCCTGCAGAACCCCAGGGTTATAGGCTTCAAGGTACAAATTTTCTGGAAGAGCAAAACTTAGGCATATCATTTATCATGCATTTGGCACTGGGATTCGGAATTTAATCGCAAAGCCTGTCTGTACATGTATTGGATAGCGAAAGTGGATTTGCATAATTGCATTTTGTTTTTGCACTAATTATTTATGCTTGTACAGAAGAATATTATTTCTTAACTTTGATGAAACAAAACAGACGTTAAAAACCTATTGGCATGAAAAAATTTTATATCCTACTGGTAATTTCCGTGGTTTTCGCACTTACTTATTCCTGTGAAACCATAGTGCCTGAGAAAGAGATCGCTTCAGCGCTTATCACCAATATATCCAACCCACCCGAGCCACCACTTTTATGTGATGAATATACTATGCACCCGGTGATAACAGTTTTGAATGACGGTACCGATTCCCTTAAGTATATAACCATCAATTATGAAATTGACTTTTATCAGAAGGGTATCATACTTCCCGGCCCGGATACCACATGGGAAGGCCTGCTAAAACCTGGTAGAAGAACGATTATCCAGCTACCCCACTGGGAGGAGTA
This sequence comes from Bacteroidales bacterium, assembly GCA_041641835.1. Lineage (GTDB taxonomy): Bacteria > Bacteroidota > Bacteroidia > Bacteroidales > PWNQ01 > PWNQ01. The sequence continues at coordinate 1,109 of JBEPXQ010000349.1, read as the reverse complement.
TGCTGATACCATCCCATTGAATGCTGGAATACATACCCTCCGGGTTTATATCACTATGCTCGATTCTGTTGATTTCAACTATCCCGATTATCGAAAAGCGACACGGGTTTTTGCACTGGACACGCTGTTCTAGCGCTGTATTGCACTATCAACAAAGCAGTGATCGCACAGAAAAAATGTTAAAGGTGAATATTTCCTTGATCTCTGAAAAAATAATTCACTAAATTTGATGAATAGAAATTTAATAAACTGTAGTAACATGAAAAATCTTTCTACTCTTTTTGTCGTAATTGTTATAGCAGCATTAAGCTATTCCTGTGAAATTCTGGGTCCTGATTCTGAGAATATGAAATCGGTAGTTATAGATGATATTACTAACCCGCCAACACTTCCGGCACGCTGTGATAACAGTACCATGTTTCCTGTAATTGATATCATTAATGATGGTACTGATTCGGTTTATAGCATTTCAATCCGTTATGAGATCGATATGCATAATACCGGATATTCCCGCTGCCTGGGTCCCGACACCACCTGGTTTGGAAAGCTGGGCCCCGGGGATGAAACAACTATACAGCTTGCCAATTTTGAAACCAGCGATACTCTGGGGCTGCCTGATGGTATCCACAAAGTGTATGTTTATGTTACAATGATTGACTCTGTGATGTTTAATTATCCCGAGTATCAAAAAAGCAGTCGCATTTTTGCAGTTGACTAACAGTGTTTAAAACCACCTGATTTACACAGGTTAATACTCATACTAATCAAAGGAGCCGGCTTTGCCGGCTTTTTTCATGTTCTTCAAACCGGGCAGCGACTATTCAGGCATGAGCCTGACACTGTAGATATTGCATTTCATGAAATAGCAAATAAAACGTGCTGCCATGGCTGAAAACAGCTGAATAATAATTACCCCTGGTCTGATTTTTTGAATGCAGCGGGCTGATTTCAGAATTCATGCATTACAACAATCGGCAATCCGGGGTACTCCAGCTGATTCGTAGAATTCCTTAAAGTTTTCGATTTTACCCCGTCCTCCTAACAGTGTCCTTGTCATCGGCTAAATGTAATAGGAAGATTTAAACCGGTATTACAGGCACAAAAAAAGC
>JBEPXQ010000348.1:0-3107 GCA_041641835.1 Bacteroidales bacterium | reverse complement strand
CTGGATGGCGCGGACATGTTGTCCGTGCCCTGTACGGAATGATAGTAGGCAGTAGGCAATAAATCAGTAGGCAATAAAAAAATTCCTAATTCTTAATTCCACGATTTGTGCAAAAAAAAGTAACACAAAGTCACACAAATGGATAGCACAAAGTAACACAAAGAAAACTTCGTTATGCTCTGTGCTCCAGTATGGACAATGAAATTCCTAATTCCTAATTCCTCATTCCTAATTCACAAGATGGTGAGATAGTGAGATGGTGAATAAGGTGGTAGCTCTGGAATTCCTCATTCCTAATTCCTCATTCCTCATTCCTCATTCCTCATTCCTCATTCCTAATTCGATTGTATTCGAGGACTTATAGTGAAGGCATGATACGGTGCCGGGCTTTTACGAACATGAATATGCCGTAGGCGGCAAGTCCGAGTGCTATTATTCCCAGCACATACGGCCCGGCTTCTGATTGCCGGATAAGGCTAAAAGCTTCTTTTGTACCGCCAGCCTCTGATGAATCCACCTGCAAGGCAGCTTTTAAAAACATATAACCGATCAGGGATATCACAATTCCGCGGGATATATATCCAACCAGGCCAAAGTTTTTAATGAGCTTTTCCACTTTGCTATTGAGATCCATGCTTTTAATCTTGTCATTAAATTTTCCACTTATTGCCCTGTAAAACTGCCAGATTGCCTTCCCAAAAAGTATTAATGCCACTGCTCCAACCAGGTACTGCCCCCATGCCTGCTGCAATAGTTTGCCTGCCATTTGCTCGTTACTTCCGGAGCCTGAACTGCTGCCGCCTGATCCTCCGGAAATAATCATGGTTATAGCGGTGGCTGCGATCAAAGCGTAAAACACACCACTTGCCACATAACCAATCCGGCGCATATTCCCCTCGTCTTCAGGGTCTTTAATGGCTTGTGCAGCACGCCATACCACGTATCCAATCAACCCCAGGGCTATCAGTCCCAGTAATATTTTACCAAAAGGCTGATGCATCACAAATTCAAATGCCCCGCCTTTTCCTGTAGTCTTTCCTCCTGCATTAAATGCTGCCAGGGCAGTAAGCAAGCCTGTAAGTATATATACCACTCCCTTAGCTACCATGCCAAAGCGGGAATATTTTCTGATCCATTCCTTTGTGTCGTGATTAGTAGGTTTGTCCATAGTAGTATTCACTGTGTTCTGTTTTTTAGGTGATTATGTAAGTAACAAATCAAAGAAGAAAATTCCACCGGAATTTTTTAATCCACCAGCTTAATGTTAATTTGTTTTCTGATCCTGAACTATATTCACTAAAAGATCTGTTCTAAGAATAAAAAACTCGAGCTCGCTTAAGGAAGAAGTTTTTATGTTAACTAATGTGCTTAGGGCTAGTAATAAAGAATAATCACCTGTGGATTCAAGGTTGTCAAGATATGCTTTTATGTTATTATCGTTTATTTTGCTTAGACATTGAAAATATTGTCCTGAATAATTAACCTGCATATGTTGTTCGTTGTTAATTAGCAGATCACTCCATACATTATTCAAGACAAGCTTTTGATGAATTTTTGCAAGTTTAGAAGTATTAATAATGTTGGCATAAGTTTCATGATTTTGCAAACAATTTTTGGCAAAAGATCGATAAGCACTGAGCAGATCCTTGTCAGGGTATCTTTGCATTATTTCCAGATCAAGAATGTTGATGGATTCTTTAATTGCTTCATATTTCATATCCGGATAGCACCTTATAAATTGGTTCATGGAATTATCAGGTGAAGTGCAACTCTGTACAGTCAGCAAAAAAAGAAAAACAGTTTTAATGTGCATATTTTAGTGTTTTTATCATTCCTTTCTTTTGAAGTATGAATTTTAATACAATTGCTTTAAGTCTCCAGTAAAAATCCTGTTTCGCAGGTCTCATTCAATCTGTGATAGAAACCTTCGCTTTTCTTTTTTTTGACCATGGTTTAAATGTAGAAATAAACATGGCAAAAATGGTGCTGCCAACCTGTATGGCTCCCAGCCACATAATCATATTTACTGCGTATTCGTAATCCGGATTGGATAGCGCATGCAATCCTTCTGTTTTGGAAATATCAAGCATGGTGGTTACCCAGGGACCAAGGAAAAATATACCAAACAGCATACCTGCAATAGTGATAATCCACTTTACATTGATCCATGTGTATTTAAACCAGCCCCACCGCGTAAAAACAGAATATATAATTCCTGTGATGACGAGGCCGGTGTTACCAATAACAATAATTACCAGATCAATAAAATGGATAACTTTATTAATCCCGTAGAGTTCGTCTCCGGAACCGGCATCCATGAAAAAGATAAGCAGAGTAGCTGCCAATCCACCGGTAACCCACATGCCGGCAAAGAAGATGTGAAAACTCTTAAGCCATTTTTTTCCGCTTTTTCCCAGTTTACGGGATATTGGTTTTTTCATAGTATCCATGTCAAATGCTTTAAGTAATTAATACACTTTTATCTTTTGATGGTTGCGCATCAAAAGATAAAGTCTAGTCTATGGATAATATTCCAATGCTTAAACTAATTGCCTGTAATTCTGCATCATTTTTTTGCCAGTTTATATCATAAATATCAGCCTGCTGAACAGCATACCCAAGCTCCAGGCTGATTATCGCGTGTGGAATACTAAAGCGGTAACCCCATACTATATCCAGTATATAACCAGTGTCTTTAAAATAGTCGCCATTGTCTGCATAGAAGGAAGCACCAAACCTGATGGCGAAATAGGGAGCGTCATTTGTTTTCCATAAATTAAATCTGGATTCTGTAAAAAACGGTACTAATAATGCCTTATTATCAGTATAGTAAAGCAATCCTCCTCCAAAGCCCAGGGATAGAAATGATGTAAGCTGATAGCTGGTTACATAATTATAAAACAACCTATTCCTGCTATTCTCACCTATTCCTATTTGGTATCCCCATTGGTAGAGATTTTTGTCGGAGTAGAAATCATCATCTTTTTCAGCGCATTCTTCCTTCGCCGGACTTGTGCTGTTATTATTGGTTGCTGTGCTATCATTCTGAGCACAAGACAATAGCGAAATTAGTGCACATGCTATTGTTAGAATCAGGTGTTTCATGG
>JBEPXQ010000347.1:0-3110 GCA_041641835.1 Bacteroidales bacterium | reverse complement strand
CTCCATAGTGCCCGGCTACTATTTTCTGTCAGCGCAAAACAAGGTTGATTTTCGTAATGTCCCGAGCAAACCCAACTGGTATATTTCACCCGAACTTGAGCTTAGTGAAGAGGGTGATCATGGACTGTGGGAAGTGCCTGTTGGCAGTATTCCTAAAAGTCCTTTTGAAGTGCCAACTTCACTTAAATTGAAGAAATATGCACACCGGGCTCCTGAGCCACGAGGAAGGATGATGCACAATGCCACGGCCTTGAGTATTAAGGAAAGATTTAGAATTTTAATGGCTAACCGTATGCTCACGATTGATAATTACACTTATTCGCCTGATTATCTCATGAAAATATTAGATCATCATGTTAAAAGGTTCCAGGGATATGAAGAAATATCCGTGGCACTTATCGGGCATCCAAAATCCATGGGGAAATACGCCTTTGAATTACTGGAAAGATTTATATCAGATGTTCACAAAACTTATGCCGAGCAGGCACAGTTTACGACCTTCAAACATCTTAAAATACCGGTGAATCATCAATCATGATGTTAGCAGATTTTATATACCGCTTTATCCCGGAGAAATCCTTCAGGCAGCTTCAGCAGATTTATCACCGTTGGAAAAAATCGGTTTACAAGCCTGTATCTGAACAAGATTTTATTGGGATACTCAACAAAATGGGCATAAAAAAGGGTGATGTGGTTTTTGTTCACAGCTCATTTGACAAACTAAACACCTCTTTCTCTGCTAACAGGCTGCTAAACATATTAACCGAACGTGTAGGAAGTGAAGGCACTTTGCTATTTCCATCATGGAACTATGATGGACGTACCGCAGATTATGCACGATTAAATAAAGTGTTCGATGTAAAAAAATCATTCACCAAAATGGGATTAATTCCTGAGCTTGCCAGAAGGCGAAAATCAGCCATCCGCAGTCTTCACCCAACAGCTTCGGTAGCTGCCATAGGTAAACACGCCAGGGAGTTAACCAATAGCCATCATTTATCTGAATATACTTGTGACAAACAAAGCCCGTATTACAAATTGATGGCGTATCATGGAAAAATAATAGGATTGGGCGAGAAAACCGTGAGTATGTCTTTCCTTCATTGCGTGGAGGATGTAATGTTGAAAGAATTTCCCGTGCGCTTATATCACAATAGCCCTGTTATGGTGAGATACAAAAACTATGATGGAAAAGAAAAAATGATGGAAGTTTTTGTGCATGACACCAACTACAGTCCGGATAATATACCCGGATTTATAAGAAGGCATGTCAGTGAAAGTGCTTGCAGTCAATTCAGCGTGAGCGGACGAAACTATTTTGTTGCAGATTCGGTAAAGTTATTCGACGAGTTAAGCAATTTGGCAAAAAAAGGAAAAACCATATATAGCACATAACAGCAAGATATGATCTTATATAGAAAACTAAGGAAAGGAGAAAGTGAGCAAACACTAAATGCTGTTGCTGCATTATTCAGGGAAATGTATCATGAGATGGAGCGCACAGGCCTTAATCTGCCGCTGATACAAGATGGAGAAAAAAAATGGATAAGGGCGGCATCACAAATGCCGGGAAAAGTCAATCATCTTATTGTTGCTGAAGAGAAGGATAAAATCATTGGTTTCGCGCATGGAAATATCCGTTTAGCTCCGGAATATCAGGGCAGTATTAAAACAGGTTTTATATCCCACGTTTTTGTATTGAAGGATTTCAGAAAAGTCGGTGTTGCTTCAACTATGGTTGACCTTCTACTGGAATCACTATCCACATCGGGAGCTACACGCTTTGATCTTGATGTATTGGCGAGTAACAAAGCAGCTGTCCAATTTTGGCATTCAAAAGGCTTCAGCAAAGAACTATACCACATGGTAAAATCGGTGGCATCATGAGTATCTTTTCATTATTTGAAGAATCATTCAGAAATAATCGTGAAAACAATGCCTTATATGTCGATAACAGGCATTATACTTACCAGGAGTTGTATGATATCTCAGACCATATAGCAGGAATGATTCCCCCCGGATATCAGGGCTTTGCCGGAGTTATGGCTCACAGAAGTGTCTCTGCCTATGCCGGAGTGTTGGGAGTCTTACGCTCCGGGAATGCTTATGTGCCGCTAAATCCTAAATTTCCTGCTGAGCGGCTGGCCAACATAATCCATCAGGCAGAAATGGATACTATTGTAGTGGAAGCCAAATATATTCATGTTTTCAGGAAGGCAGATGAATTCCTTGATAAGCATTTGACTATCATTATACCTGATGCCAGGGATCAGGATATTAACATAAACAGCAGGCATAATGTCATTTATAATCAGGCAGCAGAAGCCCCTGTTCAAAAACCTGGTTTTAATTATGCCTATATGCTCTTTACTTCCGGCAGCACCGGTAAGCCGAAGGGGGTACCTGTGAGCCATAAAAATGTGGCATGTTATATCAGCAACATGAATAAACAGAACCACTTTAAATCCTCCGACAGGTTTTCAAATACCTTCGACTTATCCTTTGATCTGAGTGTACATGACATGTTTGTATGCTGGTCAAATGGTGCGGAACTGTATTCTATTCCAGAGAATACATTAATGGCACCAGGCAAATTCATGAGGAAACACCAACTCACCTGCTGGTTTTCGGTCCCAACGCTGGCATATACTATGGACAAATTCAGAATGATAAAACCGAATGCATTTCCACACCTCCGCTATTCCTTTTTTTGTGGAGAGCCTTTGCCGTTATCACTGGCAGAAAAATGGCAGAAGGCAGCACCGGCTTCCATTGTAAAAAACATTTACGGGCCTACAGAAGCCACAATTGGAATTAGCTCCTACACATTCGGGCCCGACGAAAACAAATCATTAAACGGTTTTTTAAGCATAGGCAAAATATTCCCGAACAATACCTGTAAAATCATGAAGCCCGACCATGAACTCTTGCTTAGTGGATGCCAGGTGACAGATCAATATTGGAATGATGCTGACAGAACAAAAATTGCTTTTGTAGAATCAGAAGGAAAAACCTGGTATAAAACCGGAGATATAATAGACCAAGACCAGGATGGTGACCTTTTCTTTGTGGGAAGAAAGGATCAGCAGGTGCAAATACACGGTTACAGG
>JBEPXQ010000346.1:0-3131 GCA_041641835.1 Bacteroidales bacterium | reverse complement strand
ATTAAAGTAGGATTTTGTTTCATGTTTGAAATGTGACAAACGAATTCCCGCGTTTATCCTAAGGTGTTCCCACAGCCTGAATTCATCCTCCACATACAGAGCTGACTCCAGCGTAGGCACTTCTTTGGTGTCTTTGACGTATGGCTCCAGGTATGTATTTTCCAGCACCAGGGCACTTGGCTTGAACAAATGGTAGGTAGTGCTGATGCCTGCACGGAAAATGTGCTGCTTGCTGCTATGATACTGCATATCATACTTCAGCGTGTAGTCTTTGATACCGGAGCTGTAGGCCAGTTCATAATCTCCCGGTCCGTAAGAGCCGAATTCCCGGATATTCAGATTGTAACGTGTATAGACCAGTGAGGTGTTGGAAAACAACCGGTTATTGAAAAGGTGGTTCCAGCGCAGGGTAGCAGTTTGGTTACCCCAGTTCATTTTGGCTTCGGTGCTCTGATAAACTGTGGAAAAGCGGTCTTTTCCCATATAACCACTGATGTACAGCTTGTTATTCCTGTTGAAGCTGTGGCTGATCCTGCCGTTCAGATCATAGAAGAAATATTCGGCGCGTTCATCATCGGGCAGGAAAGGACGGGAGAGTATGTCGAAATAGGTTCTGCGCCCGGAAATCAAAAAGGAGGTGGTATCTTTTTTTATGGGGCCTTCCAGCACCAGGCGGGAGGCTATCAATCCGATGCCGGCTTCCCCGGTTATTTTGCGCTTATTACCGTCTTTCATGGTGATGTCGAGCACAGATGACAGCCTGCCGCCGTATCGTGCCGGGAATCCGCCTTTGATAAGTTCAATGCTTTTGAGTGCATCACCGTTGAATATGGAAAAGAAGCCAAACAGGTGGTTGGCATTATAGACGGTGGCACCATCCAGGATGATGAGGTTTTGATCGGGTCCGCCGCCACGCACGTAGAAGCCGTTGTTGGATTCGCTGCTGCTTTGTACGCCTGGCATCAGCTGAAGGATTTTCATTACATCACGCTCACCAAGTAAGGCAGGAACTTTTTTCACATCTTCCACGGGCAATTTCACCGAGCTCATTTGCAGTTTACGTGTAGGCTTGTCGTATCTCTGCCCGCTGATCTCCACGGTCTCCAGCTCTGCTTTTGAGCTGATGTCCACATCGAGTGTAGTGTCGGCATGCAAAAAAATCCGCCGTTGTGCAGGCTGATAGCCCACGAAGCTGTAAACAAGTTCTATGGAATCGGCAGGCAGGCTGATGCTGTAGAACCCGTATTTGTTGGTGGTGGTGCCGGTGGTGGTCCCGGGCAGGTAAATATTGACACCAACCAGCAGCTCGCCACTATGCTGCTCTTTTACATATCCGCTGATGGTATGAGTGTCTTGAGCTGATAATGGTGCCAGGTACCCGGCTATGAGCAGGATACTAGTAATAATGAGTAATCGTACTGTCATCAGGAAAAATTTACCTGATAATATAACGTGACAGCCGCTGCAGTTGTTTATCGTTTTTTAGCGGAAATGAAACGGATGTTCATCCGTCTTTATACCTCCGTGAAAGTCAGAAGAAAGCCTGATAAGTTTTTTCTTTTTTCAACTATTTGATATCATCAGGCGGGTCATAGGTAATTGTAAAAGTCCTGGAGTAGCTGGTGGAAGATGCAAAAACCCCCAGCCCGTTTTCAATATTGCTATATGGAATTACAGGTTCGGAAAAGGGATTGTCACCGTTGTTGTAAATCTTATTCAGCTTATCATAAAAATTATAATAATTTTCATCAACCGAAAGAAGATTAACTCTATAGATGTCTGTAGTATCCTGGTAGATGAACTGGCTGTGGGTAAAGGTAAGCTTATGCCCATCCTTATTCTGGTCGGTAAGTAGCGTTACTACATTTCCCAGGTTCCAGCCGTCTTGCGTCCATGCAGTATCATTTTGATACACATCAGCTTTATAAACAATTACGCGGTAATAGTTTTTCATATTGGGGATGTCGGTAAAGCTGAACTTCATTCTAATCTGTTCCCCGTATTCATAGAAATAATCCTGCCCTTCATATTTAAGGTCTGTGGGAGTAGCTGCAGGTACAGTACATTCGCTATATATCACATCCAGTCCCGGTGCCTCTGCTTCAATTTTGTACGTTTTCCCCGGCTCAATTTTAAAGCCTGAAACAGGCAGGAAATATACCTTTGCCAGATCGTCATACTGTAGCTTTTTCTTTGTCCCGCCATAGATAAAGTGTACATCAGCATCCGTAACATGTTCGTGTTCTGTATAATATTGATCCTGACCAAAATATGGCTCGCTGCGCGTGATCTCCACGTAAACCGTGTCGTTGCCAGGTGAAATAAAGGAATAAACCACCATGGCTTCTTCCACTTCCGGCAGGTCGATGTCTTCTACCGTTTTTTCACAGGAAAAAACTGCCAGTGCTGCCAGTGATATTATCAATATATAAACTGAATTTTTCATGATTCGTGATTTTTAATTTTACCGGCCCCGTAATTTAGCCGGGGGAGCTTTTTATGATAGATGAAATTCGTCCTGTTAAAATTTTAAAGTGTAAGAAACTGAAGGAATTATCGGGAATATGGATATTTGCTTCAGCACCGTTTTCCCACTGTTGTCTTCTGAAATATAATAAAAGAAGGGATTTTGCCTGTTGTAGGCATTATAGATACTAAGGCTGAAAATGTGATGCCCCCATTTTACATCCTTATGATACTGAATCCCCAGATCGAGGCGGTGATAGGCTCCCATGCGGCTGGAATTCTTCTCACCGTAATTATTCAATGGGAAATAATAATTATAATTATTGTTGTGAATATTTGTTGGTGGTTTGTAGCTGGCGGTGGGCAGGGTGATGGCATTGCCTGTTCCGTAAACCCAGGTTGCAGATACTTCCACCTGCCTGCCCAGTTTATACATGGCTACAATCGACACATCGTGTCTGCGATCGTAACGCGCAAAGTATTTCTTTCCGAAATTAACATCATCAAACTGCAGTTGTGTCCACGACAAGGTATAACCAACCCAGCCTGAAAGCTTTCCTGTTTTTTTCTGAAGCAGGATTTCGCTTCCGTATGACCATGCCTGCCCTTCCGTAAGATTATCTTCCCAGTTGTAACTATCTGACCCCTGAGGGTCTTCAATGAGC
>JBEPXQ010000345.1:0-3137 GCA_041641835.1 Bacteroidales bacterium | reverse complement strand
CATTGACCTTGACTCCGACGGAGACCTTGATCTGCTGGTAGGCGAGTATTATGGAAGTGTCACCTATTATGAAAATACAGGCGATGTTCATAATCCGCAGTTTGGAAACGGACAGCTAAATCCCTTTGGAATCACACCGGGTTATATGGTTGCCATGCCACAGGGAGCTGATATTGATGGCGACGGAGATACAGATGTTTTCATAGGTGACTACGGTGGCGGCTTCAGGTATTACGAAAACACAGGCACCCCCGGTTCACCGCAATTGGCTTCTCCTGTAGCAAACCCTTTTGGATTAACACCTGCCAATCTTTATCCGTATATGAGTTTTGCGGACCTGGATGATGACGGTGATCTGGACCTGATAGCGGGAGAATACTATGGCCACTTCCGCTATTATGAAAATACCGGCTCAGCCACCAACCCGCAGTTTGCAGCCGGGCAATCTGATCCTTTCGGCCTCACACCTACCTACATTTTTGCCGGGCCGGCGATCGCTGATTTCGACCTGGACGGTGATTTCGACCTGCTTTCAGGTGAATACTACGGACATCTTCAGTATTTTGAGAATACCGGCTCTGTTACCGCGCCACAATTTGCTGCACCCCTTATGGATCCATTCGGTTTGGTTGGCGTGAAGTACATCTCTGCACCAGCAGCAGCTGATCTCGATGGTGATGGCGATACCGATCTGATGGTGGGAGACTACTACGGAAATATGATGTATTTCGAGAACACACAATTAAATTTGAGTGTTCAGAAGCAACAGGATACCGAAATCAATATTTATCCAAACCCAACTTCAGACTTTATCCATATTGAAACCAAAAGCCGACCGGAGAAAATTGAAATCTATGATAATGCCGGAAGATTAATTCTTGTACCGGATCCCTCTTCAAATTCAATTAATGTTGATGAACTGGCTCCCGGGCACTATCACCTGAAAGTAATGTTCGATCAAATCCCTGTCGTGAAAAGTATAATCATTAAATAAAAAAAAAGCCCGGATGTTTAACCGGGCTTTTTTAAATGATTTCTGCTTCGAATAAGCGTTACCTCAGGTCGATGACTTCCACATCTGGATAAGTGGCTGGGTCAAACACGAATTTACTGTCGCTGATGCCTGTATTGGTGTTAAACTCTTCTATGATATAGGTGTAAGTAGTTGAATTTTTATCAAACATGCTAAGGCTTACCAGCTTTTTGCTTTTGCTGTCAATCCTGAGCCTCACTTTAAAAAATGATTTACCTTCTTTCGGAACCAGGTCGATAATGTGGATGTTATGACCTGAAACAGATTCCTGTCTGATGTATTTTGAACGGTAATTTTTCTCCCAGCTGGAGAGGATGTGCAATGGATTATTCTCACTGTTTTCAGCAATGTTTGCCACCTGTACTTCTTTGGCATCAGGGAGAAAGGTCCAGATGGTGGTCCCGTCTGACATCATCACCTGCCCACCCAGTTCGATGCGGAATTTTTCACCTTTCATCAGTGCGGTACCGGTTTTTTTCTCATGCACATCATACACGTCATTATCCATGTTGTAGGTGAATTTCAGGGAAATATCTTCATATGACTGCATTTTGCTACTGGCTTCATTGAGGATTTTTCTTGATTTTGAATCATCCACCTGAGCGCCGGCAGATAGTACAAATGCTATAAGGACAAAGCCTAATAATGTTCTTTTTTTCATAAAACTTCAGGTTAAATCAAATTTTAGCTTTCACTTTTCAAATACTGTTCCAAACTCATCTCATCCTGGATTTTTACTTCCCTGGCCTTGCTTCCCTCGAATGGTCCCACAATTCCGGCAGCCTCCAGCTGGTCGATAATACGTCCTGCGCGGTTATAGCCCAGTTTAAGTTTTCGCTGCAGCAGCGAAGTGGAACCATGCTGATGCTGTACAATAACGCGGGCAGCTTCTTCAAACAGCTCATCGCGGTCCTCGTCTTCCAGAGCACCTGGTCCGCCTTCACTGTCATCGGACACTTCCGGTAGGATAAATGCACTGGGATAAGCACGCTGCGAACCTATAAAGTCGCAAACATCGTCCACCTCAGGGGTATCCACAAAGGCGCACTGCAGCCTTAGCAGGTCGTTGCCGGTTGACAGGAGCATATCACCACGACCGATAAGCTGGTCGGCACCTGAGGCATCCAGGATCGTCCGGCTGTCAACCTTGGACGTTACCCGGAAAGCAATACGAGCCGGGAAGTTGGCTTTTATTACCCCTGTAATTATATTCACGGACGGGCGCTGAGTGGCAATGATAAGGTGGATGCCCACGGCCCTGGCCAGCTGCGCCAACCGTGCTATCGGGTTCTCCACCTCTTTACCTGCCGTCATAATCAAATCTGCAAACTCATCAACCACAAGCACGATGTAGGGGAGGTAGCGGTGACCGTTTTCAGGATTCAGCTTTCTGTCAACAAATTTCGTGTTGTATTCCTTGATGTTTCTTACATGAGCATTTTTCAGCAATTCATACCGCTGGTCCATCTCAACCGTAAGAGAATTGAGTGTTTTCACCACCTTATGGGTATCGGTGATAATAGCATCTTCACTGTCAGGGAGCTTAGCCAGGTAATGGCGTTCGATCTTTGAAAAAAGACTGAGCTCCACTTTCTTGGGGTCCACCATCACGAATTTTAACTGCGAGGGATGTTTTTTATACAGTAGCGAAGCTATAATGGCATTCAGTCCAACTGATTTACCCTGACCGGTGGCACCGGCCATCAGCAGGTGGGGCATCTTCGACAGGTCGAAAACATAGGTTTCGTTGGATATGGTTTTACCTATAGCCACCGGTAAGGCAAATTTGGAATTCTGAAATTTCGGTGACTGTATAACCGTTTTCATGCTTACAATCTCAGGATTGCTGTTGGGAACCTCAATGCCGATGGTGCCACGACCCGGGATAGGGGCAATAATACGGATTCCAAGTGCTGAAAGACTCAGTGCAATGTCATCTTCCAGGTTTTTAATTTTCGATATCCTGACTCCCGGAGCCGGCACAATTTCGTATAGAGTAATAGTAGGACCTATGGTAGCTTTTATCTTGCTGATCTCTATGTTGTAGTTGTTCAGGGTTTTCAGGATCTTGTTTTTATTCTCTTCAAGCTCCTCTTTTTCCACG
>JBEPXQ010000344.1:0-3143 GCA_041641835.1 Bacteroidales bacterium | reverse complement strand
GTTTTTGCCTGATTAACAAAAAAGAATTGATTTTTTTTCCAGTTCTAAAAAAAAATATATCTTTGCAAACCGAAATACGAATCGTAATAATTTTAAAAATAAAGAATTATGACAAAAGCTGAATTAATTGCTGAGATTGCCAACAAAACAGGAATCGAAAAAGTAGCTGTACAGGCAACAGTAGAAGCATTCATGGAAACAGTGAAGAAATCACTGACAAACAATGAGAACGTTTATTTGAGAGGTTTTGGAAGTTTTATCGTTAAGCACCGTGCTGAAAAGACTGGTCGTAATATTTCCAAGAATAAAACCATCATTATTCCTGCACATTACATCCCTGCATTCAAACCCTCCAAAACTTTTGTTAACGAGGTTAAGGGATCAGTTAAGTAATCTTTTGCACGCAAATGATTTATTATGCCTAGCGGAAAGAAACGTAAACGTCACAAGATGGCAACTCACAAGCGCAAAAAGCGCCTGAGAAAAAACAGACACAAGAATAAGTAGTTCTGATTGCCATTCATACATCAAATACATGATGCCTCAGGTGTCATGTATTTGATTTTTTAATTCTGAATTCTCCTCCTCCTGCCTTATTTTTCTGAATTATACTAACCTCAGGCCTCCCGGCCTGACAAATGAATTATCGTGAATAAAGAATTAGTAATCAATTCGGGAGATTCAGAAAGTGTTATAGCACTACTGGAAGACAAAAAACTCATCGAATTACACAGAGAGAAAAGTAATAACAACTATTCAGTTGGCGATATATATCTGGGGAAAGTTAAAAAGATCATAAGCGGCTTAAATGCTGCCTTTGTTGATGTGGGATACGAAAAGGATGCTTTTCTCCATTACCTTGACCTGGGACCTCAGATAAAGTCGCAAATGAAATTCACCCGTTTAGCCATTAATGGCAACAAAAATGTTCCCGGCCTTGATAACTTCAAGCTGGAACAGGATATAGAAAAAACCGGGAAAATTACCCAGGTGTTGAATCCTAATCAGTACATCCTGGTGCAGATTGCCAAAGAGCCCATCTCCAATAAAGGGCCCAGGCTTTCATCTGAATTATCGCTGCCCGGCAGGTACCTCATATTGGTACCCTTTTCAAACAAAATATCCATTTCTCAGAAAATCAAAAATATAGAAGAAAGAAACCGTTTGCGCAGGTTGGTTAAGAGCATCAAGCCCAACAATATGGGTGTGATTATCCGCACAAATGCCGAAAATAAACTCACCAAAGACCTGATGATGGATATGACCTCTCTCACCCAAAAATGGGAGAGTGCTATACACAAGCTTCCCAATGCTAAACCTCCCAAAAAGGTTTTTCGCGAGATCGACCGTGCATCTTCTATTCTGCGTGATCTTCTGAATGAATCGTTTAACAATATCCATGTGAATGATGAAGACCTGCAGGAAGAATTAAAGACTTATGTTGGCAGCATCTCGCCCGATCAAACCAACATCATCAAATTGTATAAGGGCAAAGCTCCAATCTTCGATTATTTTGGTGTGGACCGGCAGATCAAAAGCCTGTTTGGTCAAAAGGTAACCCTGAGCAGTGGTACTTACCTGATAATAGAGCACACGGAAGCCATGCATGTTATTGATGTTAACAGCGGGCACCGCCTTAAAAAAGATAAGAACCAGGAAGCAAATGCACTGGCTGTAAATCTTGAATCAGCTGATGAAATTGCCCGGCAGCTGCGCTTGCGTGATATGGGCGGGATCATTGTGGTGGATTTCATAGATATGCACGACCGCCAGAACAGGCGCAAATTGTTTGAAGGGCTTAAGAAAGCCATGTCAGGTGATCAGGCTAAACATACTATCCTGCCGCCCAGTAAATTTGGTCTGGTGCAGATTACCAGGCAAAGGGTAAGGCCTGAAATGGATATGGAAACCTCGGAAAAATGCCCGGTTTGTGACGGCACTGGAATTATTAAAGCCAGCATCGTGCTTACTGATGAAATTGAAAACCATCTGAGGTATCTTATCCAGGAACAAAACGAATCAAAGGTACAACTGCAGGTGCATCCTTATATCTATGCCTATCTTACCAAAGGTCTGATTTCGGAACAGGTGAAATGGTTCTTCAGATATAAAAAATGGATTCCCATAAAGGCTAACAAAAACTACCATTCGCTGAAGTATAAATTCTTCAACAGCAGCAATGACGAGATAAAGATCTGATGGCATCTTCTAAAAACATCAGCCGTGAAGAAGCTCTTTCCCGGGCAATGCGCTTTTGTGCCTACCAGGAAAGATGCCGTGCTGATGTGGTGAAGAAGCTGTTTGAGTGGAATCTTCCTGAAGCTGAAAAACAATGGGTTATTGATTCACTGGAAAAAGAAAAATTTCTCGACGACAACCGTTTTTCCATGGCATTTGCCAGGGCTAAGCTGAACCAGAATCACTGGGGAAGAAATAAGATCCGTTTTGCACTGATGGAGAGAAAAATTCCTCAGGATGTAATTGAGCAGGCCCTGGATAACCTGCCTCATGATGATTATTTCAGCATCCTGCAGAAAGTGGCTGGAGAAAAAGCCAGGCAGACAGGCCTGGATTCCTTTGAACAAAAGATGAAGGTGAAGCGCTTTCTTCAGCAAAGAGGATTCAACTTTGATGAGATTGAGTACATAATGAAAAATATCAAGCAAACATGATAACGAAAGAAGCATTAAAGGACCTTGACAAACGGATCGGGGACCTGAGGAGGTATCTTTGACATCGACAGAAAGCGGATAGAGATACAGGAAGAAGAAGAAAAAACCATGGATCCGGATTTCTGGAATGACCCCAAAGAAGCAGAAAAGATCCTGAAAAACATTAATGAAAAGAAGCAGTGGACGGCAAAGTTTGATAAGGTTACAACAGCCTTCGAAGAACTGGAAGTGCTGCTTGATTTCTATCAGGAAGAAGGGGAAGGCACAGAAGAAGAAATAGATGCAAAGCACCGGCAGGTAGTAAAGCTGGTTGAAGGCATGGAGTTTCTTAATATGCTCAGCGGCGACGAAGACAAGCTGGACTGCATATTGCAGATAAACCCCGGTGCCGGAGGAACAGAAAGCCAGGACTGGGCTGAGATGCTGGAGCGAATGTATCTGGCCTGGGCTGAAAGAAATGGCTTTAAAACA
>JBEPXQ010000343.1:0-3159 GCA_041641835.1 Bacteroidales bacterium | reverse complement strand
ATTCATCCGCGAGTTATTTGCTTTTAGCGGAATTTAGCTGATTTTAGCAATTTTCCTGACGGGGCGGCACTTTTTGTTACTTTTTTTGCTGCAGAAAAAAGTAAAAAGAAAAAAAAGGATTCTTTCTGCTATAGCATTCCATGCAGCAAAATTTAACCCGCCTTGGCACTGCTGTCCCCAGCCGAATTACAAATCCGGCTGAGCCGTTTATCGTGTAGCGCTGTTGCTCAATAATGTTATCCATTAGGCAGAAACCCAATAAGGTAATAAGGTAAACCGATTGCGTAAGGCATTCGCCCGTTACTAAGGTTTAAAATAGAAAATAAGGTTTGTTTTCACGCTACACCTTTAAGGTTTCCAAAAACTTGAAGGTGTTGTGCTTCCACCTTCCATCCAGCCGAATTACAAATTCGGCTGAGCGGGGCTGTTGCTCAATAATGTTATCCATTCGGCAGAAACCCAATAAGGTAATAAGGTAAACCGATTGCGTAAGGCATTCGCCCGTTACTAAGGTTTAAAATAGAAAATAAGGTTTGTTTTCACGCTACACCTTTAAGGTTTCCAAAAACTTGAAGGTGTTGTGCTTCCACCTTCCATCCAGCCGAATTACAAATCCGGCTGAGCGGAAGTCCTGCAATGCCGCCAAGCCCCAACGGGGCGAAATAATATAGCAGAGGGTGTAGCCCTCTGACAGGAGTACAAGGAAGGCCTCCAGCCCTGAAAGGGCGTAATATTCCAGAGAGCGGTCAGAAGTCAGATGTCAGATGTCATAGAGCATAGAGCATAGAGTAGCGTCTTTAGCCGTTATGCTATGACCTCATCACCCTGCCGGGTAAAACCATTCCACAACAGATAGTGATGCAGCCGAATTACAAATTCGGCTGAGCGGGGCTGTTGCTCAATAATGTTATCCATTCGGCAGAAACCCAATAAGGTAATAAGGTAAACCGATTGCGTAAGGCATTCGCCCGTTACTAAGGTTTAAAATAGAAAATAAGGTCTGTTTTTACGCTACACCTCCAAGGTTTTGGAAACCTTGAAGGTGTTGCTATTCTTTCAATCCAGCTGACAGAAAAGAAAACTATAGTGATATTATGAATAATATATTCAAGGTCTTTTTTGTTAGCATTTAGCCTGCTTATGAGCCCGATTGAGTGAGAGTCCTGCAATGCCGCCAAGCCCCAACGGGGCGAAATAATACAGCAGAGGGTGCAGCCCTTTGACAGGAGAATAGGGAAGGACCACCAGCCCTGAAAGGGCGTAATATTTCAGTGAGCGGAGAGCATAGAGCATAGAGCATAGAGTAGCGTCTTTAGCTGTCATGTTAGACCTCATTACCCTGCCGGGTAAATCCATCCCACGACAGATAGAGATGAAGCCGAATTGCAAATCCGGCTGAGCGGGGCAAATTCGACTGAGCGGGATTCGGCTGAGCGGGCTGGGTTATTTCCCGATACAGAAATTACTGAAAATATTCCCTAAAATCTCGTCTGTGCTGATATCACCTGTAATGCTGCCGATATGGTGCAGGGCCGTGCGCAGGTCGATGCTGAGCAGGTCACCAGGGATTCCCTGCTTCATGCCTTCCTCCACGCTCTTTACGGCCGACAAGGCCTGCGACAGCGCCTCATGATGTCTGGCGCTGGACACCACCGTATCTGTCTCCAGCTTATCCTGGTCCACAGATCTTAGCAGGCTGTCGGTGATCAGCTTCAGGTTTTCATGACGCTTCGCGGAGATAAAGATGGTTTCCATTTCCACCAGCTCGCTGAAGTGCTTCGGGGATTGCGTGAGCATATCAATCTTATTACCCAGGATGATAAAGCGCTTATTGCTGATATCTACATTATCACGGAAGTCTTGTAATTCCTGCTTCACCTGTTCCAGCGGGGTGGTGGAGGCATCAAAAAGATAGAGTACCACCGCCGCCTGGCGGATCTTCTGGTAGGTTCTTTCGATCCCCAGGTTTTCCACCATTTCCGTGGTTTCGCGCAAGCCTGCAGTATCGATAAAGCGGAAGCTCACACCTTCTATAATTATACTGTCTTCTATCACATCGCGTGTTGTTCCGGGCACTTCAGAAACGATGGCCCGTTCTTCATTCAGCAGGGCATTCAGCAGCGTGGATTTTCCGGCATTCGGCCTGCCGATAATGGCTACCGGGATCCCTTTCTTCAGCACATTGCCCGTCTTAAAAGACTCCAGCAGCTTTTTGGTTTCCTGCCTTATCTCCGCCAGCAGCTCCAAAAAGCGGCTGCGATCAGCAAATTCCACATCTTCTTCTGCAAAGTCCAGCTCAAGTTCCATTAGGGCCGTGAAATCCACCAGTCGTTGCCGCAACTGCTTCATGGTGTCCGAGTAACCGCCACGCATCTGTTGCATGGCCAGTTGGTGCTGCGATTTGCTCTGCGAGGCAATCAGGTCGCCAACAGCTTCCGCCTGCGACAGATCCATTTTGCCGTTCATGAATGCACGCATGGTGTATTCGCCAGGCTCCGCCAGACGTGCACCTTCTTCCATTAGCAGCTCCATGATTTGCTGCTGGATATACACAGAACCATGACAGCTTATCTCTGCCACATCTTCGCCTGTGTAGGAGTGAGGGGCTTTAAAAATGCTTAGCAATACCTCATCGATCACTTCTTCACCGCGGCAAATACGCCCGAAGTGAAGGCTTTGTCCTTTTGCCTTTGATGTGGCTTTCTTATCACCCGCCGGACAAAAGATTTTGTCGGTTATTTTAAAGCTGTCCGGGCCGCTAAGGCGGATGACAGCTATAGCTGCTGAGCCTCCCGCAGTAGCCAGGGCGCAGATAGTATCGTCGCGTTGAGCATAGTGTGAATCCATATTCCAGCTGCTTTTGTCTGCAAAGGTAATTGATATTTTTTTCGTAGCTTTGAGCTTTAAATTCGAATAAATATAGATTATGAGCATACTCGTTAATAAAGATTCAAAAGTCATTGTGCAGGGATTCACCGGCAGTGAAGGTAGTTTTCATGCAGAGCAGATGATAGAATACGGCACTCAGATAGTTGGAGGCGTTACCCCCGGCAAGGGAGGGCAAACTCATCTGGGGCGTCCGGTATTTAATACAGTGGAGGATGCCGTGAAAGAAAGCGGTGCCAATGTGTCTGTGATTTTCGTACCACCGGCCTTCGC
>JBEPXQ010000342.1:0-3162 GCA_041641835.1 Bacteroidales bacterium | reverse complement strand
CGATATCAAGCACGGCTTCCAGGCCGTAAGCAGCGCCCTGCCATTCCACGGCGTTATATTTATCGATGGTAAATTGTGCTCCAGTAAAGAATGTCCCCACTGCGGTTCCGATCAGTATCGTACCCAAAAAACCATTAAGAAATAAGAAAGTTTCGAATGTCCGTTTTCCCCATACATTCCCTGGTTTATTACGGTATTCATAAGAAAATGCCTGTATAGTGAAAGCCAGAAGGATTGAGATCCATACCCAGTAAGCTCCGCCGAAGCTGGTGGCGTAGAACAGGGGGAAGGATGCAAAAAATGCCCCGCCAAAAGTAACAAGGGTTGTGAAGGTTACTTCCCATTTACGGCCAAGTGCATTGACAACGATCTTGCGGCCGGTTTCATCTTTTCCCAGGGTGTAGATCATGGTTTGTCCGCCCTGAACAAACATCAGGAAAACCAGCATACTGGCAAGCAGTGAAATTATAAACCACCAGTATTGTTGCAGTATAAGGTGTGAAAAGGTTTCAAACATAGCTATTTCTCTCCTGTTTTTGGTCCGATTTTAATTTGTCTGGTAAGGATGCTGATCTCAGCAATAAGCAGCGCTGTGAAAATGGCCGCGAACATCCAGAAAGTGATCTGCACCGTAGTTGCATCTATGTTGGAAACAGCTGCCGAAACCGGCATCAGGTCCTGTATAGCCCATGGCTGCCGTCCTACCTCTGCTACTATCCAGCCCGCCTGTGATGCTATGTAGGGCAGCGGAATACTGAAGATAGCCAGCCACAGCATCATCTTGTTTTTGTGCAGACGGTCGCGATAAAGAAAGATCAGGATAAGTACAAAAAACATGATGAAATAGAAGCCCAGGCCCACCATTATGTGAAAGCTGTAAAAAGTAAGCGGCACATTGGGAATAATGTCATCAGGATCATTCAGGAAGCCATAGCCAAAATACCGGAAGTTATCATGAAAGGTTGTAAGATGCTCCTGAAGTTCAGTTGTGTCTGCTCCGGCTTCCTTAGCATCTTTGTAATCGGACAGCGCCTGACGGGCAACTCTTCCTTTGCTGATCTTTTGTTCGGCCGACAGGGCAATTTGAGTATTACCTTCGGTATCGGTATATTCATATCCGCCCACAACCAGGTCCTTAATTCCTGGAACAAAAGCGTCCTTGGAGCGGTAACCGAGTATCGACAGCAGCTTGGGAATTTCTACCCGCGCATAAACATCAACCTCGTTATTATCCCATTCTTTATTGGGATTCAGGATTCCTGCCACCAGGATACCGGCACCCTCGCGTCCTTCATAAAGGCCTTCCATGGCAGCCAATTTCATGGGTTGTTTTTGTGCTACCTGGTATGCTGATCCGTCACCGGTGAAGATAAGGTAAAGGCCGGTAATTAATCCGAAAACAGCGGCTACGATCATGCTCCTTTTGGCAAAGGCCAGGTGGCGCTTTTTCATCATAAACCAGGCACTAACACCGATCACGAAAATAGCTGACAACACATAGGCAGAGCTCACGGTATGCAGGAATTTGTTGACAGCCACCGGCGAAAGGAAAACGTCCCAGAAGTTGAGCATCTCATTTCGTGCTGTGTCAGGGTTGAAATGCATGCCGGTGGGAAACTGCATCCAGGCATTGGCCACCAGTATCCAAAGTGCTGACAAGCTGGCGCCCAGCGCTACCAGCCAGGTGGATAGCAGGTGAAACTTCTTGCTAACCTTGTTCCAGCCGAAAAACATCACAGCTATGAAAGTTGATTCCAGAAAGAAAGCCATAATGCCTTCAATGGCCAGGGGTGCGCCAAATATATCACCCACAAACCAGGAGTAACGCGACCAGTTGGTGCCAAACTCAAATTCCAGGATAAGCCCGGTGGCTACTCCGATGGCGAAATTGATCCCGAACAGGATCATCCAGAACTTGGTGGTCTTTTTCCAGACCGGATTACCTGTCTTTACATAGATGGTCTCCATGATGGCCATCATGAAAGAAAGTCCCAGGGTGAGCGGCACGAACATGTAATGATACATGGCTGTAAGTGCAAACTGCCCCCGCGACCAATTCACCAGCGACAGGTCTGTCAGGAGGATATTTTCAATCATAAGATATGGGTTTGGTTAAATGTTCTATCATATGGTCTGCCCGTTCTTCATCATTTTCAAATTTCTGCGACATAATGTTGGGGAAGAAAAACAAGCGAAGCACAACAAACATCAGGAAAAGTTTGATCAGGATCAGCGCCCAGGCCTTAATGCCCCAGGAGGGCATGTCACGAAAGCCCTGGTAATAAAAGTCGAAAACACGCTTAAAAAAATTGGGTTTGTTTTGTTTCATGCTATTCCCTTTAGATTATTATTGCCACGAGGGCTTATCCGATTCAAAAATAATGGAAATTAGTGCTAAAGCAAATGATATTTCAAGGTTAATGCATCATAAATATCTATTGTTCTAAATAACAGGATTTTTTTGCTGAGTTTGTATCCTCCGGTTGGTATAGCCTGGGTGAGTATTTACAGTTGCAAATTTCTATCTGAAACAAACAGCTGCCCCTTTTGTTTGCAGCCCAGTTTTTATTCAGTCTGAAGTGAAATGATCAAGCTTGTTTTACATCTTTTATCAGTTTAGTAAGCTTTTCGGTGCAGGCCTGCCAGTTGAATTCACGAAGAACAAATTCCCGTGCAGCTTTTCCCATTTCCTGCCGCTTTTGTTCATTATTCAACAGCTCGATGGCATTGCGGGAAAAGTCTTCAGCATCATGAGCCACTATTATTTCCCTATCACGTGCTGCAGCTATGGGTTTCCATGCAGATTCGGAGCTGATACAGGCGAGGCCCATGGCCATGGCTTCCAGTATTTTATTCTGGAGGCCTGTGCCTATCTGCATGGGCGCTATAAAAACTTTGCTCTTGCTGTAGGCTTCCCTGATGTCGTCCAGCCAGCCGGTAACTGTGATCTTTTCTCCTGATAGCATGCTTACTCTCCTGTCAGGGTTGGCTCCTGCCAGTACAAGCCTGCACTCCGGCTTTTCTTTCCATATTATTGGCATTATTTCGCGGGCCAGGTAAATAGCAGTGTGAACATTGGGCAGATAGGACATATTACCGGAAAATATCAGATCATATTCTGATATTCTTTCCACCGGCTTAAAAAATTCAGTATCCACACCA
>JBEPXQ010000341.1:0-3176 GCA_041641835.1 Bacteroidales bacterium | reverse complement strand
ACAAACTTGAAAAATCCATGGTCTTTTTCCTTCAGGCTTCCGTCTTCTTGTTTGATGATGGTTTTCATCACCTGTGTGCCTTCGCCCACGGGAATCACCAGTACTCCACCTGTTTTGAGCTGCCTTACCAGGTCCTCGGGGATGTAAGGGGCCGCTGCAGTAATGATCATTTTGTCAAAAGGTGCGAAGGTTGGTAAACCTTTATATCCGTCCCCATAAAAAACTTTTACACGATATCCCAGATCATCCAGGATTTCTTTAGCCCGCTGGTATAGGTTGCGATGCCGTTCAATAGAATATACTTTGGCACCCATTTTTGCCAATATGCTGGCCTGATACCCGGAGCCTGTCCCGATTTCAAGGATTTTATCTCCTTTTTTCACCTGCAACAGTTCGGTCTGAAATGCCACGGTATAGGGCTGGCTAATGGTCTGGTCTGAACCGATGGGAAATGGTTTATCCTCGTAGGCGTGTTCCACAAAGGAAGAATCCATAAAGACATGTCTGGGCACTTCCCTGATGGCCTCAATTACTTTTTCATCTGTGATACCCTTCGCCCTCACCTCTTCGGCCAGTCTGGTCCTTAATCCTTTATGCCTGTATGAATCTACCATAGTAATATTCTTGATTAAATGTGAATAAAATCGTGTATATTTTTTACAAAAGTACAGATTTAGGCATGTAGTTTCATCTTACTTTTGTAAGTGTTACAATCAAAATTTAAAATTGTTATGCTTAAGATCGGAGTATTAGGGGTTGGGCATCTTGGAAAGATTCATCTGAAATGCATCAGGAATATTAAAGACTATGAGCTGACGGGCTTTTATGACACCAATGATGAAAAAGCAAAAGAGGTGGAGGCTGAATTTGGCATTCCCCGCTACCACAATTATCCCGAACTCATTGATGATTCCGATGTAATAAGCATAGTTACCCCCACTTCATCACACTATGAATATGCACGGGCAGCCATCACACACAGCCGCCATGTATTTATTGAAAAACCGCTGGTTAACAATACCAGTGAAGCCGAAGAGCTGATAAAGCTGGCCGAAGAAGCAGAGGTAAAAGTACAGGTAGGGCATGTGGAGCGCTTCAACCCCGCTTTTCTTACCATAAAGGACAAGATAGATAACCCGATGTTTATCGAGGCTCACCGCTTGTCGGATTTTAACCCGAGGGGCCTGGATGTGCCTGTTATCTATGATTTGATGATCCACGATATTGACATCATTCTTGGCGCGGTGAACTCACCCATAAAAAGGATCAGTGCTTCCGGGGTGGCCGTGATCAGCGATACGCCGGATATTGCCAATGCCCGGATAGAATTTGACAATGGGGCCGTAGCTAATCTAACGGCCAGCAGAATCTCTATGAATAAAATGCGAAAGATCCGCTTTTTCCAGCGTGATGCTTTTATTAAGGTTGATTTCCTGAATAAGAAATGCGAAATGATCAGAATGCAAAAGGATGATATGCCTGTTGTAGAAAATGGTTTCCGCACGGTTTCTTTTCCTGGCATGAAGGATAAAAACATCAATATTTATCAGCCCCGGGTACCCGAAATTAATGCCATACAAACCGAGTTGCAGTTTTTATACAATGCCATTGTTAATGATACTCAACCTGTGGTGAGCATCAACGACGGTTATAATGCGCTTTTCGTGGCTCAAAAGATCATGGAAAAAGTGAGTATCTGAATATGGGCTTTTTTTGCTATTTTCGCAGCGCGCTGCAATAAATGAAAATTTGCGGCGTTTTTGATTTATCATTTAGGTCGGGTTTATAATGAACTATTCAAGACAAACAGGATTTTTTCTGCTAATATTTATATTGCTGACGGGCATCTGGAGTTGTGAGGTGATTGACCCCGCTGACCCGGTTCCTTCCTATGTTTATATCAATGACATATCAATAAATACGGCCACCGGGCAGGGAACATCCGCGCAGAATTTCAGCGATGCCTGGGTGTATGTGGATGATGAGCTGATCGGTGCTTTCGAGCTGCCGGCCATGGTGCCTGTTATAGCTGAAGGCAAGCATGAAATAAGCATCAAGCCCGGCGTTATTCTAAATGGTATTTCTTCCACCCGCTCAGCTTACCCGTTTGTGGAATTTTACCGCAAACAAGTGGAGCTGGTAAAGGAAGAAATAGACACGCTGAATGTAAACACGAGCTATTACGATAATGTGAAATTTCCCTGGACAGGCAAGGGGCAGGAGGATTTTGAGCAGGGCGGTGTAGCCCTGGATTCCACCGCCGACAGCGATGCTATGGTTATCAGGCAGTCAAATGATGTATTTGAAGGCTCCTATTCAGGATTGATAAAACTGGACAGCGCGGGTAGCATTTTCGAGATACAATCAACAGAAAACTTTAATTATTCCGGAGCAGCAGAACCTGTTTTTCTGGAAATGCACTATAAAAACAATAACCGCTTTGTGGTTGGTGTAAAACTCTATTATTACACCGGTAAAGTCAAAACTAATCCCATACTCATTCTTAATCCTTCAGATACATGGAATAAGGTTTACTTGAACCTCACTCCTACCCTGACACGCGAAAATCCAGCCCTGCATTATTATAAAATATATTTTTCAGGAAACATAAATGAAGATGTATCATCAGCCTCCATCTATCTTGATAATTTAAAGCTGGTGACATCGCCTCAGTCATAAGATCAGGAAAGTAGCATGAACAGGACAATTCAGGTTTTAAAATACATTATATCCGATTATTTGACGGCTACACTTGCCTGGGGTACCTTTTTTATCTTCAGAAAACATTATTTCTCGGCGGAAGCTTTCGACTGGAGCCTGGTTTTTGATGATCCGAAGTTTTACCTGGGTATCATCATCATCCCCTTAAGCTGGCTCGTTTTTTATGCACTGATGGGTACTTACCGGAAAATTTACCGGAAATCAAGATTAAAAGAACTCGGGCAAACTTTGCTCTTATCAGCCATTGGTGTTACCACCATATTCTTTACGCTTATCCTTAACGACTTTGTGACCTCCTATAAGGGATACTATCAGTTTGTGATTATTCTGTTTTTGCTGCATTTTTTCCTCACATTTTTGGGCAGGTTCATCCTTTCGTCCATCACAGCACATAAGGTTCACAACAGGATAATAGGTTTCCCAACCCTGATAATTGGTTCAAACGGGAATGCTAC
>JBEPXQ010000340.1:0-3182 GCA_041641835.1 Bacteroidales bacterium | reverse complement strand
CATGCCGATTATACCTTAAGCCTGGAGCTGCCGAAACTGGCTATGATGATCCCTGAGGCGGAAATATTCGTGGGTGAGCTGATCGTAATTCCCATCGGCCTTCATCCTGATTTTCTTTCGGATGTGGAAACGGATTATTATGTCACCACCAGCCACATAAGTTCTATCCTTCCGGCCAGGTCACGGTTCGCGCACAAAGGCAATTTCGGCCACGTGCTGGTGATAGCAGGCAGTTATGGCAAAATGGGTGCCTGTGTGCTCACCTCCAGGGCTGTGCTGAGGAGTGGTGCCGGACTGGTTACAGCTCACGTACCGTCCAAAGGGTACAACGTGATCCAAACTGCCCTGCCGGAATGCATGACCATTATAGATGATGATCCGGAAATACAAGCCAATGTGCCAAAGCTGGATGATTTTGATGTAATTGCCGTGGGTCCCGGTATTGGTAAAGCAGAGCAAACACAGAAAATGCTGAAGATACTTATTCAGGAAAGCAGTAAGCCGATGGTGCTGGATGCTGATGCATTGAATATTTTATCAGAAAACCCCACCTGGCTTTCATTTTTACCTTCCAACAGCATATTAACACCTCATCCGGGGGAATTTGACCGCCTGGCCGGTAAGAGCAATAACCACCTGGAGCGCTTAGAAAAAGCCAGGTCATTTGCCAAAAAGCACAGCGTTTATTTGGTGCTGAAAGGTGGCATTACGGCCGTGTGTACTCCACAGGGAAAGATCTGGTTTAACAGCACCGGGAATCCCGGGATGGCTACAGCCGGCAGCGGTGATACGCTCACGGGCATTATTGCCGGGATACTTGGGCTGGGATTCAGACCTGTTGATGCCGCTCGCCTGGCGGTGTATCTGCATGGGCTTGCCGGCGATATTGCCGCTCAGCGTCTGGGTGAAGAAGCCATGATCGCCTCTGACATCACGGACTGCCTACCGGATGCCTTCTTCGAGATGATGGAATAGACTGATATCTGAATGTGTTATGACATATCTATAGTTTTGGAGATTGTTGGGAAGTTATTTATCGGCTTTAATAATCGATTGTTTTTCGGGGTAAAATTTTTTATTTTTACTCCGAGAAACACAAAACCTAAAGCCATGAGAAAATTATTACTCTGCATTTGTTTAATGTTTATTTTTTCAGGTGTTTCAGCCCAGAAACCTTATGATGTAACTTTATCCAAAGAAGCCTTTGTTGGGCATATCGATTTTTTGGGTTATCATGACGGATTTTACTATGCCTATCAAACTTCTGAAGGCCGAGGCAGACTTATGAAGCTGGACGAAGACCTGGAGGTTGAAGACCAGTACAGCTTGAATGAGCTAATGGAGGTCAGGGAAAGCGAGAATCGTGCCTTGCTTGATGTATTTCTGATAAAAGACAGGATTTATATTTTATCAGCCAAACGAAAAATGGAAGAGGTGGGCGTAGGTTTGCTTGGCCTTCGCAAAGGTGAAATTACCGGCGCTGCCGATATCTATATTGAAAGTGTGAACCCGCGTCGCCTCACTTCCGGAGACGATCGCAGGAAAATACTTTCCTATGAAGACTGGGACATTAACGGCTGGGAGTTTTCGCCGGATTCAAGCCGCCTTGCAATAATGCTGAAAGACCGCGAAAAGGCACAGGTTCGCCGTATTCATGTTTTTGATGAGAAGTTTGATGAGATGTTTAATGCCACAGTTTCCCCGCAATCAGGCCAAAAAATTCTCGGCGACATAACAGATTTGCAGTTTGATAAAAATAACAGGCTTTGCTTTGTTACCACCAGTTATGATTCAGAAAGGCAAAAACAGTTATTTAATCATGTTTATTTGTATGATAAAAAAGGTGAACTACTCAAAAAATTTAGGCTGAACCAAACAAAAAAGAAGAGTCTTCGCCAAATAAAATCAGTTGTTACAAAGGATAATATGCTGGTATTGGCTGCCAATTACGACAGGGTTGGCTTAGGGGCAGGAAGCAGCAGGTCACTTGAACCCGTAAATGGAGAATATGTAGCTAAAATAGACCTTAATCAGGAGAAGGTTTTATTTGAAAAATTTTATGGGTATAGCAGGAATGTAGCGCGCCTGGCAAATAGATTTAATAAAGATGGTGTTGTTATTGGTAGTGAGGCCTTTGAGGCAAAGAAGAAAGGAAAAATATTGAAAGTACCATATAATCTTAAGACCGTTGTACTGGAGAATGGCAACATCCTTTCAGTAAAAACATTTTATAGATATATGCAACCTACCGTAATTTTATTCCCTTCCTTCCTGATTACTTGCTATGATGAGTCGGGAAATATGAAATGGATCAGGGAGATTAACAGGGCCTTAGTACAGTCGATATACAGCCATGTGTCTATGGCAGAGGCTTTTGATCAGGGAAGTTCTATTATGATAGTGCATAATGAGCTTCATAAAATGCCGGTTGTTATTACGGGGGGCAGGGATCCTCAGTTAATAAAAACTACTGTTGTTTCTGGTGACGGGAAGATAAAAGAGGCCGTGCTGGGGCTGAACAAGCCCGGAACTAAGGGTCATTTTTATATTATAAACTCAGAGGATGGTGTCCTTCCTGGAGGGGGAAAGATTTTTTATATCGGTAATACGAAAAAAAATGAAATAAGGATGGCTAAGATAATCGTAGGAAAGAGATAAATAAAACAGCACGGCTTTGGAAAAACCGTGCTGCTTTTTTCTATTTCTTATTTTGCCTGTTAGAATTCTTTGGTGGAGATGAGTTCACCTTTTTCGTTCCACATTTTCCAGGTTCCGGTTTTCTCACCGTCTTTGTAAAACATCTCGTATCTTAAAGTGCCATTTTTATCCCAGATATACCAGAGGCCGTCTTTTTTGCCATTGTCATAGCGGGCTTCAGCTGTTTTGTTACCTTCTGTATCCCAGGTTATCCAAAGGCTGTCTTTTTTACCTTTATGATAATAGCGCTGCTCTTTTATTTCACCGGATTCGTAATACAGTTTCATCTCACCATGGGGCTGACCGTTAACTATGTTGATCTCCAGTTTGGTGTTCCCGTTATCATGTTTTTCCACGTGGGTGCCGGTATAAAGGGCACCTCGCTTATAATAAAGACCGTTATTTTGAACAAGTTCCTGACCATAGGCAAATATGGTCATCATACTTATCATCAATAGCAAAACTATCTTCTTCATAATTCAATT
>JBEPXQ010000339.1:0-3183 GCA_041641835.1 Bacteroidales bacterium | reverse complement strand
TGTATTACGGTGACCTGGATGGATCCGGCCAGCGCATGAAGAAAGTTTCCGACAATGAATTGCAGGTTCGTCTGGTGCCGGAAATGGCAAAGGATAAGGCATATATCTGGACTGCCACCGTTAAAAGGGAAGAGTGTAGTGATGGAATGTCTGATAATTCCTATCCCTATTCCATCCACATTGATGTGGAAGACGGTTCGAAAAAAGGCTGCGGAAGGAAAATGTGATTTTTTTGCACGTATTTCCTGAATAGCAGGCAGGTTTTTAACTTGCTTGTTATTCAGCGAAATACTTTCTTATTTTCTGCATGAATTCATCGTGCAGCAGGGCGTTTGTGGTAATGATTTCACCACCGAAAATGTAATTACTGCCGCCTGAGAAGTCACAGACTTTTCCCCCGGCCTGTTCCACCAGAAAGGCCCCGGCAGCCACGTCCCAGGCATGCAGGCTGTATTCATAAAATACATCAAAACGGCCGCAGGCCACATAAGCCAGGTCAACTGCTGCTGACCCCAGACGCCTTACACCACGTGAATTCTGCATCAGGTCCTCAAACAGGCGCAGATACGGCCGCATCTTTGAGTAATCATAATACGGAAAACCAGTGGCCAACAGTGACTCGTTTAAGGTCTCCGTGCCGGTAACAGATATTTGCCTGCCATTCATATAAGCCGCTGCACCTTCCCAACTGTAAAAGCATTCATCCTGATTGATCTCATAAATAATACCCATCACGGTTTTTTCCTTATGCTGCAGCGCTACGCTAATGGAAAAAACAGGTATGGAATGAATATAATTGGTGGTGCCATCCAGCGGGTCGATGATCCAGGTGTACTCCCTGCGGCTGTCTTCCATTGTATCTTCTTCGGTAATGAATCCTGACCCCGGAAGCAGCTCGTTAAGGGCTTTCACCAGACGCTCCTCGGAAGTCTTATCCACGTAGGTAACATAATCGTGCAGTCCTTTGGATTTTACATCTGAAGTGTTGATCTTCAGGTTTTCCTGCCGGATAAAACTGCCGGTTTCTTTAACGGCTTTTATTGTTTGTTTGCAAAGTTTTTCAAGATCCATGTTTAGCTTTTATTTTCTGATGTCGTTTCCAGAAGAAGATAATGCCGGCTATGCCCAGCAGCATCAGCACGCTTGAAATGATTTCTGCCTGTGTTATTTCGCGGCTACCGATGTCATAGGTAGTATTTACCCTGACTTTTTCAATCAGGAAGCGGGCTAAACCATGAAGCACCAAAAAAACAGAGAATATCACACCCTGTGCCTGTATCTTCTTTCTTGACAACCATAACACCCCAAATATAATGAGGTTCATCACAGTTTCATAAAAAGGTGTGGGATAGACAGGAGCTGCCAGCACATGGCAGTAGTTCCCCTGGCAGCTATGCATTTTCACACCTTCGTTAATCACATTATGCGGATAATCAAATGCCCACATCCAATCGGGCAACCAGGCCAGCCATTCCGGTTTTGGTTCCAGGTTCACCACTCCCCAGCAGCCGTCTCCGGCAGTCATGCAGCCCACTCTCCCAACAGCATAAGCCAGAACAATAGCAGGGGCAGCTATGTCCATGATGTATGGGATTTTAATGCCTTTCTTCCGGCTGTACCAAACAACAGCAAGAGCGCCAAAGATAAGCCCGCCGAAAAAGGTGAGCCCTCCGGATGAAAATAAAGAGCCTAAAGGATCAGCCATAAACTCATCCCAGTTTTCCAGCTGATGAAAGATCTTAGCACCAATCACTCCCGAAACAGCTGCTATCACCAGCATGCTGCCGGCCTGCTGATGCGGGTAAACAGGCACCTTTTTCTTTTTTGGCTCATCCAGTTTTTTCTTCTCACGATCAATATAAGTTAATACCCCGAATAAAATGCCGAGGATAATCCCTGAAAGCCAGTGTCCCTGCCCTGAAAACATAAAGTCGCGCAGTGATTCCGAAGCCTGTTCTGCCATAAAAAAGATACCGAGGAACTTGAATCCAAACAAAAATCCGAACAGGGCTGAAATCAGGATCTCCTGAATGCTTGCCGGCTTGCCCACTACTTCTTCTTTCAGCTGCGGCTTGATCAGTCCGTTTTTTTCATAGCGCCTCAGTTCATATTTCAACACCAGGAATGCTGCAATAAATGCCAGCGCCAGCATGGTGCCATACATGGGTATGGGCAGCGTGATGTTGCTATTGAAGATGTCTGATAATAAATGACCTAAGGTTGGATACATAATGATTCTATTCTGTGTAATAACTTCCGTTTTCTTCTCTTTTCAGCATAACTTCCTCTATGGTATTAACCTTTTTTACCCTCCAGGGCTGCTTCACCTTAATGTAATTGCCCGTCCAGCCCTGCATATAATTACCGCTACGGTTTGACTCCCATAGAACATGCTGCTTTTTGCCCTGCTGAGAATGATAAAACACCTGCTTCAGCCGCTGAGATATATCATGCATTTCTATGCTTCTTTGTTTTTTCACCGGTCCCGGCACCTGGTCTTTCATGTGTGCCGCCTTGGTATCCGGCCTTATGCTGAAGGTAAAAACGTGCAGGTAGGAAACAGGCAGTGATTTTATAAAAGAAGCGCTCTCGCGGAATTGATCTTTTGTTTCACCCGGAAAACCTACGATCAGGTCAACAGCCACACAGGCATCAGGCATCACCTGTTTGATATAATTCACATTGTCGGCAAAGACCTCGCGCTGGTATCGCCTTCCCATGCGCCTAAGCACTTCATTGCTTCCCGATTGGAGCGGAATGTGAAAGTGCTCCTGGAACTTTTTCGATTTTTTTACGAAGTCAATAATCTCCCTGTTCAACAGGTCTGGCTCAATGCTTGATATCCGGTAGCGGTCGATGCCATCAATTTTGTCAAGCTCTTTTATAAGTTCCAGGAAATCCTCCCCGTTGTTCTTCCCGAAATCTCCGATATTAACCCCGGTGAGGATAACTTCTCTGATATCAGACTGAGCTATTTCCCGGGCGCTTTTCAGCACCTCGCTGATGGTCGTACTCCTGCTGCGGCCACGTGCATAGGGGATGGTGCAATAGGAGCAGAAATAATCGCAGCCATCCTGGATCTTAAGGAAGGACCGGGTGCGGTCGCCTGAGCTGAAAGCCCCCTTGTACGACAGGTCCTCCATAACACTTAAGTTATCCACCTCTAATATCCGCTCGCGGGAA
>JBEPXQ010000338.1:0-3217 GCA_041641835.1 Bacteroidales bacterium | reverse complement strand
ACGATGAGCTGCTCGTTAATATTCTCCGGGATTTCCTCTCTTTCAGGGTAGTTCAGGAATTTACCTGCCATTTGATCATCATCCCATTCCAGCCATGAGTGCTTGTTGGAACGATTTGCGAGCGCATCCTGGATAGCTTCCATGCTTCTGGAGCGTTCTCTCACGCCAACAATATCATCAGGCTTAACACTGTATGATGCAATATTTACCACCTCGCCGTTAACGGTGATATGACGGTGGGAAACCAACTGCCGTGCTGCAGCTCTGGTAGGAGCAATGCCCATACGAAAGACTACGTTATCAAGGCGTGATTCGATCAGCTGCAGTAATACGGTACCGGTAACGCCTTTTTTCTGGCTGGCTTTATGAAAAACCTTACGGAATTGACGTTCCAGGATACCATAGGTATATTTTGCTTTTTGCTTTTCTTTTAACTGTACACCATATTCTGACAGTTTTTTTCTTCTCTGTCCGTTACCATGCTGCCCTGGTGGATATTTTTTCTTCTCAAAATATTTATCAGGGCCGTAAATGGGCTCTCCGAATTTACGGGCAATTTTTGTTCTCGGACCATTATATCTAGCCATACTTCTATGAATTTCTTTTCGTTAATATCAGTTTATTACACTCTTCTGCGTTTGGGTGGGCGGCATCCGTTATGTGGCAGCGGAGTAATATCCATAATGGAAGTTACTTCTATGCCCATGGAATGGAGGGTTCTGATGGCAGATTCTCTTCCGGAACCCGGGCCCTTCACAAACACTTTCACTTTACGCAGGCCGGCATCGTATGCTGTTTTTGCAGCATCTTCGGCAGCCATCTGAGCGGCATATGGTGTATTCTTTTTTGATCCGCGAAAACCTTTCTTCCCGGCCGATGACCATGAAATTACCTGGCCCTGGCCATTGGTCAATGTAACAATGACGTTGTTGAAAGTAGCACTAACATATGCTCTCCCGATCGGGTCAACCTGAACTTTACGCTTGCGACCTACACGACCCTTTCCTGATCTTGTACTTTTAGCCATAGTGTCTTTTCTCTGTTTTCAATTAATTACTTGGTTGCTTTCTTTTTGTTGGCAACTGTTTTCTTACGACCTTTACGGGTTCTCGCATTGTTTTTGGTCTTTTGCCCGTTTAACGGCAGACCGGTACGATGACGGATGCCACGATAGCAGCCTATATCCATCAATCGCTTAATGTTCATTTGAATCTCAGAACGTAATGCCCCTTCCACTGTCAGGTTGTCATTCACGTAGTTTCTGATCTTGGTCTGTTCTTCATCAGTCCATTCAGATACTTTTCTGTCCCTTGGGATGTTCAGGTCGTCAAGGATTTTTCCTGCTGTGCTGTGGCTGATGCCATACACGTAGGTTAATCCTACATTTCCGTGTTTATCTTTCGGTAAATCTACTCCTGCAATTCTTGCCATATTGCTTATCTGTTATGAGTTATTTTCGATTATCAACCCTGACGCTGCTTGTGCTTGGGGTTTTTCTTGTTAATCACATACACTTTCCCTTTGCGGCGAACGATCTTATCGTCGGAGGAACGCTTTTTTACGGATGCTTGTACTTTCATAATCCTTATTTTTCTATCTATTTATAACGGTAGGTGATTCTTCCCTTGGTCAGGTCATAAGGTGACATTTCCAGCTTGACACGGTCGCCAGGCAGGATCTTGATATAATGCATGCGCATTTTGCCTGAGATATGGGCAGTGATAATGTGCCCGTTCTCCAGCTCTACACGAAACATGGCATTGCCCAGTGATTCGATCACCGTTCCGTCTTGTTCAATAGATTTTTGTTTAACCATACTATGATTTAAATATTGATTAAATGTTCATTCTGTTTTACAGCTTCTTCTATATCACTGAAGCTGGATAAAATATCTGCCTGCTGATCTTTACGCACCGCCACGGCATGTTCAAAATGGGCTGAAGGTTTGCGGTCGG
Source organism: Bacteroidales bacterium (assembly GCA_041641835.1). Classification (GTDB taxonomy): domain Bacteria; phylum Bacteroidota; class Bacteroidia; order Bacteroidales; family PWNQ01; genus PWNQ01. Next base: position 1,262 of record JBEPXQ010000338.1, on the reverse strand, counting down.
CAGTACGGATGGTCCATCCGTCGCGCTCCTGGACCACAAAACGCTTGCCAAGATTGATCATAGGTTCAATACAGATCACCAATCCTTGCATCAGGGGTACTCCTCTTCCTGCTCGTCCGTAGTGAAAAACCTCGGGCTCTTCATGCAGACGTTTTCCCAGTCCATGTCCTACCAGGTCGCGGACAACAGAAAAATTCCTTTCTTCCACATAGGACTGTATGGCTGAACCTATATCACCCATTCGCTTACCATGAACGGCCTGTTCGATGGCCAAATACAGGGCTTCTTTCGTAGCCCTCATCAGCTCCTGAACATTCTCAGGTGCTTCATTCAGCGCATAGGTATAAGCCGAGTCGCCGTAATATCCGTTTTTTATCGCCCCACAATCGATGGATACCAGGTCATCTTCCTTTAATTCCCTGTCATCCGGTATGCCATGAACGATCTGTTCATTAACGGATATACAGAGTGTGGCAGGAAAACCCTGGTAGCCTTTGAAACCCGGCTGCCCGCCATGATCACGGATAAAGGTTTCAGCGATGCGGTCAAGCTCGGCTGTTGTAATGCCGGGCCTGATGGCTTTTACCACTTCGGCGTGCGTTTTACCAACAAGTAAAGAACTTTCTCTTATTAATTCTATCTGTTCCTGATTCTTATAATGTATCATACAACAGCTGTAGTTTAAGCTCCCATTCCCATGGATGATCTTCCTTTGATCCGCCCTGATTTTGTGAGCCCGTCATAATGCCTCATCAACAGGTGACTTTCAATTTGCTGTAACGTATCCAATACAACACCAACCATGATAAGCAGCGAGGTGCCGCCGTAGAACTGGGCAAATTGGCTGTTTATACCGATTATACTAACCAGTGCCGGCATAATAGCCACAAAGGCCAAAAATAAAGAACCGGGTAATGTAATACGTGATAATACACCATCTATAAATTCAGCAGTTCGTTTTCCGGGTTTCACTCCGGGAATAAAACCGCCATTTTTCTTCATGTCCTCGGCCATCTGATTTGGGTTTACCGTGATAGCAGTATAGAAATAGGTAAACGCGATGATCATAATGGCAAATGTGAAGTTATACCAGAACCCCTGGAAATTGGCAAATGCCTGTGCAAATCCGCTCATAGCTTCTGAGTCGGAGAAACCGGCAAGCGTAATTGGCAGGAACATGATTGCCTGAGCAAAAATGATAGGCATAACACCGGCGCTGTTAACTTTCAGCGGGATGTACTGTCTTACACCGCCATACTGCC
>JBEPXQ010000337.1:0-3253 GCA_041641835.1 Bacteroidales bacterium | reverse complement strand
GAAGAGTGTGAAAGAGCAGGGAAAAGACACTCCAGCTGAAAGCGGCCACCTCCCGAAAAAGCCTGCCTGGGCGCGCTATCATGTGCATTATTATGCCCTGGCTCTTTTATTTCTTGCCTTTGACATGGAAATGGCGTATATGTATCCATGGGCTGTTGTATTTAAAGAAATCGGATTAATGGCTCTGTTGGATATGGGCGTGTTTCTAATGATATTATTTCTCGGATTAATTTACACCTGGAACCAGGGAGGGCTAAAACGACAATAACTATGCTGAAAACCGGAGCACGTGAGGGAAAAAGCACAGCATTAAGGCGATGGATCAGCCGGATGGCAGCTCCTGCAATAAGGATCTTTGCAGTACCCGGTGAAGATTTCCTTAGAAGCAAAGGTATATTCCTTCAGGATTTTGGCCTGGATACAGCTTCAAATCCCAGAGAAGCTAATGTATTGGTTTTAGCCGGGAACCTGTCTGAAAACATGATACAACATGCTGCCATTGCATGGCTGCAGATGCCGCGCCCCAGGCTGCTGGTTTCTGCAGGTTCATCTCTTCCGGATTATCTGAAAGCAGACATAAAAACCGGCCTGGATGCAGAAAGCTTTCACAAGCTGAAAGCACAACTGGAAAAGTTGCTTTCCTCAGTTTACAGTGATAAGCCACAGCCATTTGAGCCGGGGTTTATCAGCGAAATGCTCGATAACTCCGATGATAAGCACGATGAGTCCGATGATAAGAATGACCATTCAGCGCATGAGCACGATCATGACAATAATGATAGCAATGGGCAGGATGACCATCACGACCACGGCAGCGGATTTATGTCGATGATGGCTATGACAAAAGACCAGCCCCGCTCTGCTGATGGCCTTCCCATGGATCGCAATAGCGCCTGGTTCGGTCCGTTTTTCCCTGGCCTGTCAGGAACACCCGCCTTTAAGTTTACCCTTGACGGAGATACTGTTGCAGCCATAAAACACGCAAAAGAGCTTTGGCCGGGAAGATTTACTGTAGAGCCTGGCATTTCACCGGCTGAACTTATCATGCTGGTTTCCGGGCTTAATCCTTATGCTGAAAAAACATGGCAGCTACTCATTAAACAACTTCTAAAAAAATCAGCGGGAGAACAAACCGGCTTAAGCAAGACAGACACGGCAAGCCTGGAAAAAGAAAGAATACTAAACCACCTTAACTGGTTTACAAACCTTGGAATCCTTGCAGGAAATCAGTGGCTGGAAAAAAGATCATCGCAGCTGATGAAGGAAGCATATGCAAACAGTTATGAAAAAATTCCTGGTTATATTCAACAAATAAGAAGATTTAAGTATCTGAAACATAAACTCACCCATACTGGCATTATTCCAGATGAGATGAAGCATCATGCCTGCAAGCCGGGAAGCAACGCCTGGGAAAGGCTAACAATAAAACTATCAGAAATTGAGGACAGTGTAAACTGGTTAAAAGCTGAATTTTCAGAGGAAAACAATAAGAATAATGAGTATTATTTCGGCACATCCTGCATCTATGAACTTGATGCACCCTCAGGTATCCTAAAGGCAATACTGAAAATAAAAGATGGGAGTTTTGAAGAACTGGAGATTCACACTCCCTCTGCTTTGCGCATAAAACTGGCACAGGTGCTGGTGAAAGAAACAGAATTATCTGATGCCCTGCTGGCAATCCACTCACTGGACATACATGCCCCGGCAGCCGGAAACTTCAGGATAACCACAAAAAAACCAACGGATGATTAAACTGCTACTCATAGCTGCAATATTTCTATTGTCCGTTTATTTCCTGTCAGTAGCGGAGCGCTGGATCTATACACGCAGATTTCAGCTTCTTTATCCATTCAGGCGCTTCTTCAGCCTGCTGCTTCAGGAAAATATCAAGCCGGCGCAGCGGGACAGGATATTTTATGAAACCGCTCCATTCCTGTTCCTGGCCGCAGTATTTGGTGCTCTTGCCGTACTCCCTTTCGGCAAAGAATCAGTGCTGGTAAATATGGCCACCGGCGGACTCTTTCTTAATGCTGCTCTTGCTTACATCATGGTGGCCATGCTCATGGCCGGATGGTCGGCCAATGGCGTGTATTCCATAATCGGGGGCTGGCGTTTTCTGGCACAGCTCATTGCCTATTCCATGCCCATCGTTATGACCATCACCTCCACGGTAATGCGGGCCGAATCCATCAACCTTATAAAAATCGTAGAATCTCAACAATCACTGTGGAATATCATATATCAACCGCTGGGTTTCATCCTGTTTTTTGTATCTGCCATGGCTCTGTCCTTTCTGCCGCCCTTTGACCTGCCGGTTTCACGTGGCGAACTGGCCGGGGGTGTGTGGAGCGAATTCACCGGTGTGCGAAAAATGGTGTTCAGGCTGGGAAGGCTCATGCTGATCCTTACACTTTCAATAGCAGTTGTGGTTCTTTTTCTGGGTGGCTGGTACGGACCACTGCTGCCCGGTTTTATCTGGATGATACTAAAAACGGCGGCGGTAGCCATAGCTATGCTTGCCGGCGGACAACGAATATCACGTTTGCACCATGACAAAATGCTGGAATGGAGCTGGAAACTCATTACACCGGCAGCCCTGTTTAATATATTCTGGGTAGGTGTGATACTTTTATTATAAAAACATGTAAATCACTATATGCAACTAACATTGATCATCTTATTCGGACTCGGAGCTATATGGTTTGGCTGGCGTGTTTTCATGACCGATTCCATGGTTCGTTCAGCACTTTCACTGTTGGCTTCCATGGCACTGCTGGGATTTATGTTTCTGGTGATCGGGGCTGAATTCCTGGGTGTTTTGCAGATTATGATGATGGCCACTGAAATGAGCATTATGGCCATTTTCATGATGATGTACATGATGGACCCGGGCGGCCTGCACGGCATGGATATGACGCATCAAAAGCATCTTTCCATCGCAGTGGCATCTGTTGTGGGGCTGCTGTCACTACTGGCGGTACTCCTTACTAACTGGGGGCCGCTTAGCGAAGATATCCCGGCAGCTGCAACGCAGAATCACGACCTGGGAATGGAAGTAATGAAACGCTCGATGATGATCTTTGAAACCGCGGGTGTGACAATACTGGTGGCCATGATAGCCGCAGCAGCCACATCTTTACAATTCAAAAAACAAAAATAACTATGGAACTGATCGCTGCTCTTGTCACCGGAGTAATTCTTTTCGGGATAGGCCTTTATGGCGCTCTGAGCCAGACCAACCTGGTGATGA
>JBEPXQ010000336.1:0-3254 GCA_041641835.1 Bacteroidales bacterium | reverse complement strand
AATCTTTGATTACAATTTCTGATTTTGGCTATGAAATTCCTAATTCCTAATTCTTAATTCCTAATTCTCAGGCATCCACGTCCGAAGGACGGGACCAATCAATCATCCAATCCCCCGATAGCTATCGGGGCAATCAACCAATCAAAATCTCAGACTTGTTTATATAACCCTCGCGATTACAGAACCTTAAACCTTAAACTTTAAACATTTAATCTCAAATTTATTCCCATAACCCTCGCGATTACAGAACTTTAAACCTTAAACCTTAAACTTTAAACTCGTTTTGTCTATATTCGCAGAAAAGAAAAATATTATGCAATCATTTATTGAGCTGGTGAAGCTTCGCCAGAGCACACGAAAATACAGCAGCAAGGAAATACCAGTTGAAATGCTGGAGCAGTGCATAGAAGCAGCGCGGCTGGCACCTTCGGCCAGCAATTCACAGCCATGGAAATTTGTCGTGGTTAATGAAAAGCAGCTGAGAGAAAAAGTAGCCGCGGCTACCTGGGACCCGGTAATACGATTTAATAAGTTTGTGAGCAAGGCACCTGCTCTGGTGGTTATTACACTGGAAGAACCAAAGATCATTACAAAGGTTGGAAAGATGGTAAAGAAGAAAGACTGGCCCCACATGGATATTGGCATAGCTGCAGAACATTTTTGCCTTCAGGCAAGTGAGTTGGGTATGGGCACCTGCATGATTGGCTGGTTTAATGAGAAAGCCATTAAAAAACTGCTAGAGGTTCCTGCTAAGCGCAGCATCGCATTGGTGATCAGTATAGGATTTCCTCCGGAAGATTACAGCCTGAGAGAAAAACAAAGAAAGTCAGCATCTGAGATCACTTCCTGGAATAAATACTGATTTGCTGCATTAATTATTTGCTTCTGGCATAAGGGGCTACATCCAGTGGTGCAAAGTCCTTGTCCAGATACTTGAAGTATCCCACTATGGCAATCATAGCGGCATTGTCGGTGCTGAACTGAAAATCGGGCAGGTAGGTGTTCCACCGTTGCTTTTGGGCTTCTTGCTGCAGCCTGTTGCGCAATCCTGAATTAGCAGAAACCCCTCCGGCTATGGCTATTTCTTTAATGCCGGTTTCCCTTGATGCCCGTTTGAGTTTACTCATGAGTATTTCAATGATGGTTTTTTGGATGGAGGCACTCAGGTCGTTAGTGTTTTTCCTGATAAAATCAGGATCCTTGTGCAGCTCATCTCTGATGAAGTACAGGAAAGAAGTTTTTAGTCCGCTGAAACTGTAATCCAGCCCTGGTATTTTAGGTTTGGCAAATTCAAATCTTTCCGCGTCTCCCAGCTTGGCAAGCTTGTCAATCACAGGCCCACCGGGATAAGGCAGGCTCATTATTTTGGCTGCTTTGTCGAAGGTTTCGCCGGCAGCGTCGTCAATGGTTCTGCCGATCACTTCCATTTTATTATAGCTGTCCACCTTAACAATCTGGCTGTGCCCTCCCGACACTGTCAGGCATAAAAACGGAAAAGAAGGTCGCGGCTTGCCGGTATCAATAAAATGGGCCATGATATGGGCATCCATATGATCCACTTCGATAATGGGTATATTCAGCCCCATGGCAAAGGCTTTAGCAAAGCTGACACCCACCAGCAATGAGCCTAAGAGCCCCGGCCCGCGAGTGAAAGCAACCGCCGACAGCTGCTTTTTATCTATGCCCGCTTCTTTCAGAGCTTTGTCAACCACAGGTATAATATTTTGCTGATGTGCCCTGGAAGCAAGCTCCGGAACAACACCACCATACTCCTGGTGAATATCCTGATTGGCAATGTTATTGGCAAGGATTTTGTTATTACAGATCACCGCAGCGGAGGTGTCGTCACAGGATGATTCAATTCCAAGTATGTATGTATCGCTATTTGAATTCATTGTTGTATTTTTGTGGAGGCGCAACATGGCGCCGCTTCAAGCGTTTGCAAAAGTAAATATGTTAATTAAACTGACAGCTTAATCATCAAAAAGTTTTATAAAATACTGCTTTACTTTATGCTGGTTGTTATCCTGCTGCCTGTTGCCCTGGCAGGAATCATCCGCATCAACTTTGTTCAGGATTATATCGCTGACAAGGTAGCTGAGTACTTTTCCCGAGAGCTGAATACAGAAATTACCATAGATGGCCTGAGCATTACATACAGTGGCGACCTGGTGCTTAAACAATTCAGGATGAAAGACCAGTATGGTGATCCGCTGGCGTCATTTAATTCTTTCAGACTTGAAATAAATCAACTGAGGCGAAAACAGGCAAGAATAAACCTGGGGGTTATCCGTATAAGCGGGGCCGAATTTTATTTTACGCGTCTTGATTCAAATACAACCAACCTGGATTTTATTAGCAATTATTTTATTTCAGATGAACCGGCTGCACAGGCAGAATTTGATCTTTACTGCGACCGCATAGTTCTTTCTGATATGTCATTCCGCTATTCCGACTTATCCTCAGATACTGCAAAACTGGCCTATAACTTTAACGACCTTGACTTACGTGCCTCCGGCTTTATTTATACTGCCGACAGTACCGGGATAAACCTGGATATGCTGCAGTATAACAGTCCGGAGTTATTCAACCTACAGCACCTTGAGATGAAAGCAGGAATGTCGGCTAAGTCAATACTGTTGAGTGATATGATCATGCATACCGGCAGTTCAGACATGAACCTGAGCCTGAGCCTGAAGTACGACTCACTGAAGCAGTTATTTGAGCCTTTCAAAAACAACATCAGGATCAATGCTGATATCAAACGAATGGCTGTAGTCCCGGCAGAGTTTTCAATGCTTTTAAAAGAACTTTCAGAAGTAAAAGATACTGTATTTTTAAATGGAAAGATCACCGGCTTGCTTAGAGAACCCTTGCTGGATGATTTTACCTTTGAAGCACTTCCCTATGCCAGTTTCAGAGGGAAAGCTTCTGTAAGTAATCCTATGAGCCTTGATTCCGTATTCATGAATCTGGATATAATAAAATTATTTGTTGATCCGGTGGAAACAAAAAAACTGGCTGAAAGGATTACCGGGAGGGAGTTTACTTTACCGCCGCAGGTATATAACCTTGGTGATATCACCGTTAGGGGAAACCTCAAAGGCCGGATGGAGCAGTTTTATGCAGGTGCTGTATTTTCTACAGCTGCAGGTGTGCTGGTTACGGATATCAATGTCAGGCAACTTGATAATGCAGATAAAATTAGCTATAAAGGAACGTTATCAGCCCGCAACTTCAACCTCAGGAAATTA
>JBEPXQ010000335.1:0-3255 GCA_041641835.1 Bacteroidales bacterium | reverse complement strand
ACCGCAAGTGTCAGGTTATTTTTTTCCTTTTTATTTATTCTGACTGAAAACTCTTTATCCTGAAGCTTTATCCTGATAATATTCCGCAGCCTCCAGTAGCCTATCCGGTTCCAGATACCATTATTTTCCTGCTTTGCTGCCGGCAATTGAACTTCTGAAAAAGCAAAAGCAGCAACAATATTCACAGGCGGCAATTGCTGCTTACGCGCGCTAAGGCTTTCGATCAGCGATTTTGTTTCTTTGCTGAGATACTGGGTGGATACTTCATTGCTTACAAAGTCATTACTCAGGAGGATTTCCGTGAGAAACTCCTGATTTGTTGCGCGTCCGACTATGGTAATCTCCTTAAGTGAAACCAGGAGTTTTTCAGTTGCATGATCTCTGGAAGCAGCATGAGATATCACCTTGGCTATCATCGGGTCATAATCAGGATAGATATAATCACTTTTATGCAAACCGTGATCTATCCTGATGTCTATATTATCAGGAAAAGATATGGTTTGCAGGAATCCCGGCGAGGGACGGTAGTCCTGGAGCGGGTCTTCGGCATAAAGCCTGGCTTGTATGGCATGCCCGTTTATCCTGAGATCATCCTGCTTTATTTCAAGCTTCCGTCCTTCCGCTATTTTAATCTGCTCTTCCACTATATCCACACCGGTGATCTTTTCCGTTACCGGATGTTCCACCTGGATGCGGGTGTTCATTTCCAGGAAATACACATTACGGTTTCGATCCACCAAAAACTCTACAGTTCCCGCACTTTGATATCCTATGGCTTTGGCAAGCTTCAACGCATTGGTGGTAAGCTCATTCCTAAGCGATTCATCAGCAAATGCCGATGGAGCTTCTTCTATTACCTTCTGATGACGGCGTTGCAGAGAACATTCCCGTTCAAAAAGGTGAACAAGGTTTCCGTGAGAATCACCCAGCACCTGCACTTCTATATGTCGTGGATGGCTGAAGTATTGCTCCACATACACGGTTTCATTTCCAAAATAGCTTTTTGCTTCCCGGGCAGTGGTTATCAGGGTTTCTTTAAGCTTGTGAGCTGATGACACTATCCGCATGCCTTTTCCCCCACCACCGGCACTGGCTTTCACCAACACGGGATAAGGCAATGAATTGCTTTGCTGAAGTATCTCCTGGGGGCTGCCGGTGATGGCATCAGCCACCTTCACACCGGCATCGCGTGCTATTTCCCTGGAGCGGATTTTATCGCCCATTTCTCTAATGGCCGTGGCATCAGGACCGATAAACAGCAGTCTGTTATTTGCACACCATTGCGGGAGTGCAGGATTTTCCGAAAGAAATCCATATCCGGGATGTATGGCATCAGCACCAGCTTCCAGAGCAGCCTGTCCGATCTTTTCCAGGTTCAGATAGGTTTGCTGCAGCGTGCCTTCGCCCAGTGGCTGTGCTTCATCAGCCCTTGAAACATGAAAAGCGTCTTTGTCATTTTCAGCATACACAGCCACGGTACGGATTCCCATGCGCTGCGCTGTGCGCATGATCCTGACAGCTATCTCTCCACGATTAGCAATAAGTATTTTATTAATGCTTCTCATTCAATCAGTTTTGATGACCTGATATACCCGACCAATCGGGCTTACGTTTCTCGGCAAAAGCTTTCATACCTTCCTGTCCTTCATCGCTCACACGTGCTGAAGCGATCATATCAGCGGTGATGTCTTCCAGTTCACCTATTTCAAAGTTGGCAGCCACCTTCCTTATGAGCCACTTGGTGTTTTTTACCGATCCTGCTGCTGCACTTGCAATAGAAGACAGGATGTGCTGCAAACGCTCTTCCAGCTCCTTTTCATTGCCGGTGAAGTTCACCAGCCCCGCCTGCAGTGCTTTGGCGGCATCAAACTCAAGGCCTGTAAGCATCAGCTCACGGGCATAAAACTCTCCTATCCGGCGTATTACAAAGGGTGAAATGGTGGCAGGCAGCAAGCCCAGTTGCACTTCCGAAAACCTGAAGCGGGCATTATTCTCTGCCATACTGATATCGGAAGCAGCCACGATACCATTGGCGCCTCCAAAACTGGCACCATGTACCAGGCAAATAACGGGCACGGGAAAGCTGTAAACAGCATAAAAGAGCCTGTATAACTGCTTGCTCTCCAGCTTGTTTTCATTAAAGGAATAGTTCATTACAGACTGCATCCACTCCAGGTCGGCACCGGCACTGAATACCTGCCCTTTACCACGAATCACCAATGCACGTAAACTTTCATCCAGGCGCAACTTTTCCAGTGCCACCAGTAGCTCATCTATCATTTGTTCATGAAAAGCGTTGCGCTTTTCCGGTCTGGATAGCCAAAGGGTAGCTATCCTGTCTTTTATTTCCTGATCAATATATCTGTACATAACATTTACATTCTGAATACACCATTTTTCATATCTTCCATTGGTTTATTGAGCGACATGGAAATGCCCATGGCCAGTATTTTTCGCGTGTCTGCCGGGTCGATAATTCCATCATCCCAAACCCGCGAACTGCTGTAATATGCAGAGCTTTCAAACTCATACTGCTTCAGTATCTCCTCGCGGATCTGTTGGATATCCTCTTCCGAAGGGGTTTTCCCTTTGGCTTTCATTTGCTGCATCTTCACCGTGGAAAGCACACCGGCAGCCTGCTCGCCACCCATCACAGAAATCCGCGCGTTGGGCCACATCAGCAAAAGATTAGGTTCGTAGGCCCGGCCCGCCATGGCATAATTGCCTGCCCCAAACGATCCTCCGAAAATAACAGTAAACTTAGGTATATTGGCGTTGGCTATGGCATGAATCAGCTTTGCGCCATGCTTGGCAAGGCCTTCGTGTTCATATTTTTTGCCGACGATAAACCCGGAAATATTCTGAAGAAAAACCAGGGGTATTTTACGTGCCTGGCATAATTGCACGAAATGCGCGCCCTTCATAGCCGATTCGGAGTTAAACACGCCATTGTTGGCCAGTATGCCCACCGGGTAGCCCATGATATGCGCGAAGCCGGTTACCAAAGAAGTACCGTAATCGCGTTTGAACTCATGAAAACGGCTTCCATCCACTATGCGCATGATGATCTCCAGCGGATCAACGGCTTTTTTCAGATCAAGAGGCGCAATGCCATACAATTCTTCAGCAGGATAGGCCGGATCTTCCACTTCTTTCTGCTCCAGCGGATATTTTTTGTTTCGGGGGATAGACTGAAACAGATTCCTGCATATCTCCAGGGCGTGCTCGTCGTTTTCCGCTATATGGTCTGCCACG
>JBEPXQ010000334.1:0-3265 GCA_041641835.1 Bacteroidales bacterium | reverse complement strand
TGGTCTTTTTATGTTAGTTGTGGGTTACAGTCCTGAATCAGACTGAAATTTTCTGATTTTTCTGGTAGTTAAACACCCGTGCTACCAAATCCTCCTTCTCCCCGGGTGGTTTTTTCAAGAACTTCTACTTCCTGCCAGTTTGCCTGCTCATGTTTTGAAATCACCATCTGGGCAATTCTTTCACCATGATTTATCTGAAAGTCTTCATTGGAGAGGTTTACCAGTATTACTTTTATCTCTCCCCTGTAATCAGCATCAATTGTACCGGGGCTGTTCAATACTGAAATTCCTTTTTTAACTGCCAGGCCGCTGCGAGGCCGCACCTGGGCCTCAAATCCTTTGGGTAAAGCAATATGCAGGCCCGTTGGGATTAAGGTTCGCTCCAGTGGTTTTAACTTCACGGGTTCATCCAGATTGGCCCGTAGATCCATTCCGGCCGATAATTCTGTTTCGTAATTTGGTAAAGGGTTTTTACCCTTATTCACAATCTCTACTTGCATCTTTCTCATTTTTCGTTGGAAGCAAAAGTATAAAAAATTGCCCCTCGCCCTGTTAGCATTTTATGATCTTTCATCCTCAGCTGTTTACTATATTTCTGAGTTCCTTGCGCTCCACAAGATATATTGTAAGCAGAAATCCTGCAAAGAGCAATGAATGTACTGTCCACTTCAATGGTTCGTTATCAATAGCTGCTACTTCTGCCACCATATAAAGAAACACAGACATTGAAATGTAAGCAGCAGCACGTAGCAGTTTGTAATCTACATGATAATGTTTTCTTCCAATAAAATAAGAAAGCACCATCATAATTCCGTAGCAAACAAATGTAGCCCAGGCAGAACCCATAAATCCTATTCTGGGTATCCAGTAAATATTTAATCCCACGGTGATAAGAGCACCTAAAATGGAAAGGTATGCGCCAAAGCGTGTTTTGTTGGTGAGTTTATACCAGATGGATAAATTGTAGAATATACCAAGAAACAAATTAGCCATCAGTAGAATTGGAATTACATCCCTTCCCACCCAGTATTTTTCATCAATAAAATGAATGATTATATCCAGGTATAGCATGGTTCCCAGGAAAATAGCTGCTCCTGCAATCACAAAGTAATTCATCATCAGGGCATACATTTCCCTGGCATCCTTAGTTTTCGCTTTAGCAAAGAAAAATGGTTCTGCCGCGTACCGGTATGCCTGAATAAAAATAGTCATCAAAATGGATATCTTATAGCAGGCTCCGTAGATGCCCACCTGCCTTAGCGCCTCATTTTCAGGAAGCATATATTTCAAAAGCAACCTGTCCAGTGTTTCATTCATAATACCTGCCAGGCCAAAAATCAGCAATGGCAGCGCGTAGATCATCATCTCACGCCACAGCTTAAAACTCAGCTTTTTCTTTATCTTAAAAAATTCAGGAAACAGCATTACCACCTGTGTGGCACTGGCAATAACATTAGCCAGGAAAATATGCCCTACAACTGGTTTACCTGGATGAAACAGCGCCACAAAGTCGCTCACCACAGGGATATCAGTTTTTATAAGCCATGGGCAAAGTAAAAGCAGGAACAGGTTTCCGCCGATATTCACACCGATATTAGTAAGCTTAACCACAGCAAATCTTCCCGGCCTGTCTTGGGCACGCAGCCTTGCCAGGGGGATTGCTGAAATGGCATCAAAAGCTACAATAAAAGACAGGTAGAGAATATACTCCTGGTGCTGTGCATGTTGAATTAGCATGGCAAGATCACCGGCAAAAGTAACGATAAGCAATATAAAAAGAGCCGAAGTAGATAATACAGATACCATGATGGTGGAATAGACCGAATCGGTTGATTTACCTTCTTTCTCACTGTAGCGGAAAAAAGCGGTTTCCATACCATAGGTAAGTATAACGAGCAGGAAAGCGGTGTAGGCATATATCTCAGTTACCACACCATACTGAGCCGGGAAAAATACTGCCGTGTGAATGGGCACAAGCAAGTAATTTAGAAAGCGCCCAAGCACTGAACTCACGCCATAAATGGCTGTTTGCCCTGCCAGTTGTTTAAGCGGATTTGCACTCATGCTGCAAAAGTAAGCAAATTCACTTCCATGCTATTCGCTAATTTGTGGTAATTCCACAAAGAAGGTAGTTCCCTCGTTTTCCACGGATTCAAACCAAATCCTGCCACCGGCATTATTCACAATACTCTTGACCATGGTAAGCCCCAGGCCCATGCCACTGCTTTTGGTGGTAAAGCTTGGCGAAAATATTTTGTTCTGCATTTCCACAGGGATGCCGGGACCATTGTCTTTCACTGTTACAATGAACCTATCACCGCTTTCATTGACCTCAATGGCGATCATACCATTCTTATCTTTAGGAATAGCCTGCACGGCATTATCAAGGATATTGTTAAAAACACGTATTAGTTGTTTGTAATCTGCTTTAACCCTTGCATCCGAAGCATTATTCATGAAAGCAATCCGGACATGATCGTAGTTGCTGTAAAGGTCGCTGGAATGGTTAATTACATCTTCCAGGTTGATAATCTCCGGTCTTGAAATTGGCATTTTGGCAAAGTCGGAAAATTCGGATGCTATGGCAGCCAGGTTGTCGATCTGTTCTACCAGCGAATCAGTTACCCGTTTGAGTTTCTTTTCCCAGTCGGGAGAATTCTGATCCCATGAGCGCTGCAGCATCTGAATATTGAGCTTCATTGGAGTAAGGGGATTTTTGATTTCATGCGCCACCTGCTTGGCCATTTCCCGCCAGGCCGACTCTCTTTGCGAACGAACCAGCAGGTCGGCACTGCGCTCCAGTTCGTCAATCATTTTGTTATACTCGTTTACAAGCTCACCAATTTCATCCTGGTTTCGCCATTGTATTTTTTCGTTTGAAGCTCCAAGTTTTACTTTGCGCATCTGATCCTTTATCAGATTCAGCGGACGGGTAATATAGCCTGTAATCAGCAGAGCGAACGACAGGGCTAATGCCAGCAGAATCACGTAGAGGTTAATGAAGGTGGCCAGAAAATCTGTTATCTCATTCTCCATTTCGCTTTGCCTGGCGTAATAAGGCAGGTTAAGGTAGGCTATCACCTCATTGCGGTTATTTCTGAAAGGCATGTAGGCTGATGAATATTCCAGGTCTCCCAGTTTCTCTTTATGGATAATAATGGTTTTTCCCTGTTGCCTGATCGTGCGCAACAGCTCACTGTTAATCTGCCGTGACACCAGCCCTTCGTCATAAATTTCCGGACGAGAGGTGGCAATAAGCATCCCA
>JBEPXQ010000333.1:0-3268 GCA_041641835.1 Bacteroidales bacterium | reverse complement strand
TGTTCAAGCATGAATTGAGGTTAAATGATTAATTTTACAGCCTCAAAAATAATATATGATTCGTTCGGTCATCATAATCGGTGCAGGAAATGTTGGATTACATTTGGGTAAAGCTGTTAGTGTGCTGAAATTAAGCTCGCTAAGGATTTATACCCACAAGGCCGTCTCCGGCTTTAATGAAGATATTCGTATGTTTTTAACCAATGATCAGTCAGTGTTTTCTGAAAAGGCTGACCTGGTAATACTGGCCGTTAATGATGACAGTATCTCCGCTGTCAGCTCCAGGCTGGAAGATCAGGGGCAGATAGTTGTTCATACTTCAGGCAGCACGCATCTCGACATATTATCGGGCTTCAGCAGGTATGGGGTGCTTTATCCGCTTCAAACCTTTTCTGCTGGCAGGGAGATCAATTACAACAGCATTCCGTTTTTTACCGAAGCAAACAAAGCAGATGTTTTGCAGGAGCTAAATGATTTTGCCGGACTGATTTCATCCAGTGTGAATGAGGCCGGTAGTGAAAAAAGACTCAAGATGCACATCAGTGCTGTTTTTGCATCAAATTTCGTAAATCACATGTTTTCACAGGCAGAAGAGATCTGCCGCGAGGAAGGAATTGATTTTAACGTGCTGATGCCCCTGATAAAAGAAACGGTGGACAAGGCTTCAGAAATGGCTCCTGACAAGGCCCAGACCGGTCCTGCTGCGAGAAATGACAGGAATACCATCAGTAAACATCTGGAGGCATTGAAAAGCGACCAGCAAAAACAGGAGCTGTACAGGCTGATGAGCGAATACATACAGAAAAAAAATCAGAAAAATGAGGAACTATAAAGAACTACTAAAAAACATCAGAACCCTGATTTTTGATTATGACGGAGTTTTTACTGACGGGATTGTCATCGTAACGGATGATGGTGAGCTACTGCGTACAGCAAATACCAAAGATGGCTATGCGGTGCAACAAGCGATAATAAAAGGGTTTAATGTAGTGGTGATTACCGGTGGAAAAAACGGCTCGGTTAAAACACGTATGAATAAGCTTGGTGTGGAACATGTTTATACACACGTGGAAAATAAAACCCAAAAAATGATGGAAGTACTGGAAGAAACAGCAAGCAAACCGGGAGAGGTGATGTACATGGGCGACGACATACCCGATATGGGCCCTATGAAAAAAGCTGCACTGGCCTGTTGCCCGGATGATGCCGTGGAAGAAATAAAGCGGATAAGCCATTATATTTCAGATAATAAAGGCGGATACGGCGCTGTGCGCGATATAATAGAACAAGTTCTGAAAGCTCAAAATCTTTGGATGAATGACTAAAAAGCAGGATAAAATAAGTTTTTTCAAGCGGTTAAAGGGCTTTTTTTTGCTGATCAGGCCATTGAACCTTTTGATAATTGCATTAACAGCCTTTCTTACATGGCATGCACTGTTGGGCGGGATATTCAGTTATCTGCATATGCCGCTGCACATGAGCAGCTCAACCATGCTGCTGCTGATAATTTCAATGATCGGGAATGCTGCGGGCGGATATATTATCAATGACTATTTCGATATCTCTATAGACCAGATCAACAAACCTGATAAGCAGATAGTGGGAGTTTTAATATCGCCAAAGGCGGCAATTTACCTCTACGCTTTTTTCACGCTGGGAGGTCTGGTGGCCGGTTTTATAGCAGCCCTGAATGTTGGTAACTACCAGCTCGGTATGGTATATGTAATATTTGCTCTGGCACTCTGGTTTTATTCCGAACAGTTTAAATACCTGAAATTCTGGGGTAATTTCATTGTCAGCCTGTCCACTGCTTTTATTGTGGTTGTGGTGTGGCTGTTTGAGTTTTTCGCTATGATAGCCGAAACCGAATTTCTGCCACCCAGGGAGCAAAGGCTGGTTACTATGATGGTGCTTGGCTACGGGGCTTTTGCCTTCCTCAGCACCTTTGCCCGTGAGCTGGTGAAAGACAGGCAGGATGTACCCGGTGACCTTAGAGCGGGAGTGAGGAGCCTGGCTGTTACCATGAGCGATACCGGATTTAAGGTGCTTCTGTTTGCTATCCTCACCCTTAATATTATATTGCTGATATTCTCACAATTATGGCTGAATGGAATGAACCTGATGTATATCACCTGGTTTATATATCTTCTGGAAGCCCTGGTGATCTATACCGGGTGGCTGATTTACAAAGCCCGGGGGGAACAGGATTATGCAGCAATCAGCCTTTATATGAAAGTGTATATCGTGGCAGGTATTTTGTCTATGCAAATCATGCAAATCAGTTGGTAATGATGGATCCGGTTCTAAAGAAAAAGCTTGGGAATATTAAGATTACTCTGGCTTCAAAATCCCCCAGGAGGCATAACCTGATGACAGCTCTGGGTATTGAGTTTACTGTGAACCCTGCAGGAGTGGATGAGCATTACCCCTCACATCTCGTACGTGAACAAATTCCGGTGTTTTTAGCGGAGTTAAAGTCGGAAGCCTTCCCGCAGGATAAGATAGCAATCAATGAGCTGGTGATTACTGCCGATACGATCGTTTGGTTGAATGATGCTGTACTCTCCAAACCTGAAGACCGTGAAGATGCCATAAGGATACTGAAAGAACTATCGGGGAATATGCATGAGGTTTACAGCGGTGTCTGTCTGAAATCCAAAAGCAAGATCAAAAGCTTTTCCGCCTGTTCCGAGGTATATTTTCGTAAACTGAAGGATGAGGAAATAGCATACTATGTTGATGCGTATAAACCGTTTGATAAAGCCGGGGCATATGGCATACAGGAATGGATAGGCTATATCGGGATAGAGAAAATCAGTGGATCATTCTTTAACGTGATGGGCCTGCCTACGCAAAAACTTTATGATGAGCTGCTAAAATTCTAAGCTCATGCTCAGATGGATGCTGTTATCCCAGTAGGTGGGAAAAATGGAAAAAGACGAATTGCGGTGTTTTCGTGCAACGAAATTCCCTATCCCGTATCCCAGGGCGGCACCCACTATCACATCACTCAGCCAGTGTTTTTCCTCTGTTATCCTTGATAAGCCGGTTATTGCAGCTAAAGTGTACATGCTTACCGGTATCCAGCTGCTGTGGTCATATTGTTTTGCGATGACAGTAGCCACTGCAAAAATCCCGGAGGTGTGTCCTGAGGGGAAAGCCTGGTAAGCTGATGCTGAAGGGGGGTGCCCCTGCAGTGAATAAGGAAAAAAGTGCCACTTGCTTTCACCATTCACATAAGGCCGCTGCCTGGCAAAAAGCCATTTCC
>JBEPXQ010000332.1:0-3272 GCA_041641835.1 Bacteroidales bacterium | reverse complement strand
TTTTGTTTAGCAAAAACGTACAAAGATTGAACAATGTCATATATTCCCTGTTTAGGGAAATACGCTCCTGTGTTATGTTCCAGATGAGAAATTACGGCCAGTGTGCCGGGGGCCTGATAGGGATCGGAGCCATTATAGGTGGCATAACGATCAAAGATGCGAATAACGCGGGAATCGGAAAAATAACGTTCATTGACCTGATGTATGGAATGAAAAGTATTCAACTTCCTGAATTGCAGGGCGGCTTTCAGGAAATCTTTGCTGAGTATCCTTGAAGTAGTGAAGGGCTTGAAGATAAATGTGTTGGCTGTGAGATCGTAAAGCTTTTTAGCATCTTTAAGATACCGCATGACATTATCAGCTTTTTCGCCGGTCTTTTCTTCAATTTCAGACGCAAAAGCTTCCGGATCCTGCCAGGCGTTGATCACTGTATGATCATCAAAAAAGTATCTGGTTATGTTTTTCAGCCGGTAAACCGGCAGGTGCTTGCGGGGATCTTCATCAAACAGCCGGAAGAGTTCCCCGGCAAGATCGGGCAGGGTAAAAAGCGATGGGCCGGTGTCAAAGCGGAAGCCATCGTGGGTGATTTCCTTAATCTTTCCCCCGGGTTTTGCGGCTGATTCAAAAACATGCACATCCCAGCCCTGTTTTTTCAGGCGCAGGGCAATGGCCAGGCCGCCGATACCTGCTCCGATGATACTTGCTTTTCTTCCCATGCAGTCAAATTTAATAAAAAAGCGCGATATGAATCATAGTACACAGAAATTTGGTTGAAGTGTGGCGAAACAAATACTTATTTAATGATGTTCTAAAGTAATGGATAGAAAGATACTGATCATAGGAACCGGACTGGGTGGCCTTACAACTGCTTTGCGCCTGGCAAAACGCGGATACCAGGTAGAGATGCTTGAAAAAGTGGATCGACCGGGTGGCCGCCTTAACCAACTTAAGAAGGATGGATTTACCTTTGATATGGCACCCTCTTTTTTCAGCATGTCCTATGAATTTGATGAGTTTGCCGAAGACTGCAATATCCGGCTTCCATTTCGATTTGTTCCGCTGGATCCGCTTTACACGGTCAATTTCGCAAATTCCGGTAAGCAGTATGTCATTTACCGGGACCTGAAGAAATTGGCGGAAGAATTCAAGGATATTGAGCCTGACTTTGAAAAGAAGATGACTGCCTATCTTGAATCCGCAGGAAAGTTTTTCCACGATAGCGTGGATCTGGTGATTAAGCGGAACTTCGACAGTATGCTGGATTATTTGCTCACCCTGGCAAAAGTGCCCTGGGGGCATGCTCCTAAGATGGTGCGTAATGTATGGCAGGAGCTGGATCGTTATTTCGATTCCGAAGAAGTAAAACAAATTTTCTCTCTTGTGGCATTTTTCCTGGGAGCAACACCATTCGACACTCCCGCGGTTTACAGCCTGCTTTCATATACGGAAATGGTGCATGACGGTTATCATAACGTGGAAGGCGGAATGTATAAAATAGTAGAAGGACTGGTGGATGAGCTGGAAAAGGAAGATGTGAAAATTCACTATAATACTGAAGTTGTTGATTTCAGGGATAATGGAAAAGGATTAAAATCGCTGGTGGACCAAAATGGTAAGGAATGGAACGCTGATGATTTTATTGTGAATGCTGATGCAGCTGCTTTCAGAGGTCAGATATTCAACAGAAAAAAATACAGTAAAAAACGCCTGGATAATTATAAATGGACACTGGCTCCTTTTACAATGTACCTGGGAGTGAAAGGAAAAATTGAAAACATTGATCATCATAACTATTTTCTGGGCACAAATTTTAAGGAATATGCCAATAAGATATTCAAGAATGATGTAAGCCTGGAAAAACCGTACTATTATGTGAATGCCATTTCGAAATTTAACAAGGATGCAGCTCCGGAAGGCCACGAGAATCTGTTTGTACTGGTTCCTGTTCCCGATCTTCGCAATAAACCCGACTGGGTCGATACAGAACAGCTGGCAGAAAATGTTATCCGTGACCTTTCTGAACGGGTGGATTATGACATAAAGAGTAATTTGGTGAGCAAAACCGTGATGAACCCACAGCAATGGGCAGGTTTCCTGAATCTATACCAGGGTAGCGGGCTCGGACTTGCCCACGATCTAAACCAGATTGGCGCTTTTCGACCCTCCAACCGGGATGAAAAATATGATAATGTCTTTTACGTGGGATCATCAACCGTGCCTGGCACAGGACTTCCCATGGCTGTGATCAGTTCAAAATTAGTAACCGAACGAATAACCAGAAAATATGGAACTGTATAGAAAAAATGCCCTGGACATAAGCCGGATAACCACCAGGAATTATAGTACTTCCTTTTCGCTCGGTACCAGGATGCTGGGCAGGAAAATCCGGGACGGAATCTATGCAATCTATGGCTTTGTACGCTTTGCCGATGAGATCGTGGATACTTTCCATGGCTATGACAAGGAAAAGCTGATAAAGCAATTCCGGCAGCAGACTTACCAGGCATTGGATGAAGGAGTAAGCACTAATCCCGTGCTCCATAGCTTCCAGTGGGTGGTAAAAAGATATGCAATTGAAACAGAGCTTATTGATGCCTTTCTTGATAGCATGGAAATGGATCTCGATCACCGCCGCTACAATGAAGATAAGATCAAAACCTATATTTATGGCTCTGCTGAGGTGGTGGGGCTTATGTGCCTGAGGGTTTTTTATGATGGTGATAATAAGGGATACCAGTCACTGAAATATCCGGCCCGAAAGCTGGGCGAGGCTTTCCAGAAGGTGAATTTCCTCAGGGATATGAATGAGGATTTCTATGATAAAGGTCGGGTTTATTTCCCGGGAGTTGATTTCAGGAACTTTAACAATGAGGTGAAAAGGCAGATCGAAGAGGAAATAGCGTTCGACTTTCATGAAGCCTTTCATGGTATAGTAAAATTAAAACCTGCTGCCCGTTTCGGAGTGTATCTTGCTTACCGTTATTACCTTCAGCTTTTCCACAAAATCAGACTAACCAATGCTGAAAATATCATGAAAGAGAGGTACCGGGTGCCAAATCACGTGAAATTGATCCTGCTGTTTAAGTCTTATGTTAGAAATACCACAAGCTTTTTCTGATGGAAAAATGGACTTATCTGATTCTTCTGTTTGCCAGTATCCTCATTCCATTTATCAGGAGTTTTGAGCCAAAGATTTTTTTCAGGGGGAAATGGCCTGCCTTATTTGCCGGTATTTTTTTTATGATGCTGATTTTCATCCCCTGGGATATCTG
>JBEPXQ010000331.1:0-3277 GCA_041641835.1 Bacteroidales bacterium | reverse complement strand
ACTTTTAATTTCGCCACTTCTTGATATAATGCTGTTGATTACCTATCTCTTTATTAACTTTGCAAACCTGATACGGAAACCGGATAAATGGAAGTAAATTCACATCTGACAAGTAAGGGAAAGCGCGACATGGAGCTGATCAGTAAAGCCCTGCATGAAGGCGATCAGGTGGCCTATGCCGAGCTGATGAAGAACTACCGGGATGCGCTTTACTTTATGATGCTGAAAATGACCAATAATCCTACAGATGCAGAAGACCTCACCATAGAAGCATTTGGCAAAGCTTTCAAGAACCTGAATCAATACTCCCCCGATTATGCTTTCAGCACCTGGTTGTTTCGGATTGCTTCCAATAACTGCATCGATTTCTTGCGCAAGAAGAAAAAGCAGAGTATTTCCTCCATTAATGAATCCAATGACGAAGACGGCACTGAGTTTGCTCACAATATCACCAGCAAAGCACTGGGCCCTGATGATGAGCTGATCAAAAGCCAAAAAATACAGGTGATGCGCGTAGTAGTGGAAAAACTAAAGCCACACTATCGCAAACTGGTGGAGCTGCGTTATTTTGATGAATATTCCTATGAAGAGATATGTCAGGAACTTGATCTGCCGCTGGGAACCGTGAAAGCCCAGTTATTCCGCGCCCGCGAATTCCTTTTCAACATCCTCCAGCAGTCCAAAGATAAGATTTAATGAAATGTGGATGGTCTGTTTTGTACCTTAATTCATTTGCAAAGCTTGCTATAATGAACCTGTATTTTTAAGCCGGTTCCCTCCTGAATTTTCATTAATTTTACACGCTCTTTTTATTCCGAAATCAAAAATCTGAAGAAATATGACGCTGGAAGATTTTCGTAAAGATATACTGGCCGGAATTCCTGGTGAATTGCCGTCCATGCCGGATTACGACCCGGACATCAATCATGCTCCCATCCGCAAAGATATACTGAACACGGATGAAAAAAAACTGGCACTGAAAAATGCCCTGCGCTATTTTCCCAAAGAACATCACGAAGTGCTGGCACCTGAGTTCGCGGAAGAGCTGAAAAAGTACGGTCGCATTTATATGTATCGCTACCGCCCGGATTATGACCTGTCTGCACGCAGCCTGGAAGACTTCCCCCACAAGTCGAAACAGGCGGCTGCCATTATGCTGATGATAAGCAATAACCTGGATAAGGCTGTGGCTCAGCATCCACACGAGTTGATCACCTACGGAGGCAACGGCGCTGTTTTTCAAAACTGGGCGCAATACCGTCTTACCATGAAGTACCTGGCAGAAATGACCGATGAGCAGACACTGGCCATGTATTCCGGACATCCTATGGGTTTGTTCCCCTCACACAAGGATGCACCACGCGTGGTGGTTACCAACGGCATGGTCATCCCTAATTATTCCAGCCCTGACCACTGGGAAAAATTTAATGCCCTGGGCGTGTCCCAGTACGGGCAGATGACCGCTGGATCGTTTATGTACATTGGCCCGCAGGGCATAGTGCACGGAACTACCATCACCGTGATGAATGCCATGAGAAAGATTTCCGGGTTGGGGGAATCGCTGGCAGGAAAACTCTTTGTTTCCTCCGGACTCGGCGGTATGTCGGGTGCACAGCCTAAAGCTGCTGTGATAGCAGGTGTGGTTGGTGTTGTGGCAGAGGTGAATCCCAAGGCTGCTGTAAAACGTTATGAACAGGGCTGGGTGGATGAGCTTTATGACGATCTGGAAAAACTGCTACCCAGGATCAGGGAAGCAAAAGCCAATAAAGAAGCCGTTTCTCTTGCCTATCAGGGAAATATCGTGGACCTGTGGGAAGCACTGGCTGACTCTGATATTGACGTGGAGATTGGTAGTGACCAAACCTCGTTGCATAATCCCTTCGCCGGTGGATATTACCCGGCAGGTCTTTCCCTGGGAGAATCAGAAGAGCTAATGGCACGCGATCCTGAACAATTCCGCGAAAAGGTTTACGAATCGCTGCGCAGGCATGTGAGAGCTGTCAACAGGCTAACCCACAAAGGCATGTACTTTTTCGACTATGGAAATGCATTCCTGCTGGAAGCCAGTCGTGCCGGTGCCGATATTCTTGATGACAAGGATGAATTTATCTATCCCTCTTACGTACAGGACATAATGGGGCCTATGTGCTTCGATTATGGCTTCGGGCCTTTCCGCTGGGTTTGCGCTTCCTCCGATCCGGAAGACCTGCGCACTACGGATAGGATTGCGGCTGAAGTGCTGGAACAGATGCACCGGGAAGCACCGGAAGAGATCAAACAGCAGTTGCAGGATAATCTTACCTGGATAAAGGCTGCTGAAGATAATAAGATGGTCGTAGGCTCTCAGGCCCGCATACTCTACGCCGATGCCGAAGGCCGCATCAGGATTGCTGAGGCTTTCAATAATGCCATTAAGCAGGGAAAGGTGAAAGGGCCTGTGGTACTTGGGCGTGATCATCATGATGTATCGGGTACTGATTCTCCTTATCGCGAAACTTCCAATATCTACGACGGATCACGCTATACGGCAGATATGGCTGTGCAAAACGTGATCGGTGATGCATTTCGTGGTGCTACCTGGGTATCGTTGCACAACGGTGGTGGCGTTGGTTGGGGTGAAGTCATTAACGGCGGATTTGGTATGCTGCTGGATGGCTCTGAAGAATCAGACCGCAGACTGAAAATGATGCTGCACTGGGATGTGAACAACGGTATCGCCCGCCGCTCATGGGCACGAAATGAGGGCGCTGTGTTTGCCATCAAACGTGCCATGCAGGATAATCCAAACCTGAAGGTGACCCTGCCAAATATCCCCGATGAGGATGTGCTGAATGGTTTGTTCTAAAAAAATTGATAAGCAAGAATACCGGGTTGTTGATGGATGATTAACATAAAAACCCGGTATTTTTTTGCCATACAATCATCCTGAATCATTATCTTTGGCATAAAAATAGGAACTTCTGCTGTTGTTCATTTTTAATTCATGACGTTATGAAGCATCACAATTACCTTTTTCTTATCCTTTTATCAGCCGTGCTGGTGTTCGCTTCTTGTGAAGAGGATATTATTGATGATCCCAATATCGATGAACGGGAGAAATTTCTGGGTGATTGGGAAACGACAGAAACCAGCACGCTTTATCCCCAACCTATTACTTTCCAGGTGGACATTGAACAAGACCTAAACTCTTCTCAAATCAGGCTTTATAATATATACCAGCTTGGCACAGACGTTTATGCCTATGCATTGGTTACCGGCAGCTCGTTTACCATTCCGC
>JBEPXQ010000330.1:0-3278 GCA_041641835.1 Bacteroidales bacterium | reverse complement strand
CAATTCGATATTATCAAAATAGCAGATGAAGCCAGAGCATGTTATGATAATGATAGCATTGATTGTGCTATCGTTTATTTTGATTCTATTCAACGAAGCGTAGCATTTAACATTTCTAATTTGCTCTTCAGCATATACATGTCTAATGCACTTGAAGATAAAAAGGCTTTAAACATGATTCATCAGTATGCAAATAGTGATGTTGCATCAGCGCATATAATCAAACCGGTGAGTTTTTTCCTACGATGTTTTAATGAAAAAGACAAGGACAGTCTGAATAGGCTTTACCGGGAGCTAAGGGATTCTGTTTCTGAAGAAAACATAAAATCACATTATGGTGCTTTGGCTTATACGGCTGCCTACATGCAGTGCAAAGAAAAGATCAACCTGCGAGATAAGGAAATAATGCTAAGAAAGTTAATAAGAATCAATGAGAGCAGCAAAAAATTACGCTGGTATTCTTCTATTGGACAGTATATTGATATCATTCTATTTAATGAACTTTATAAAGAAGGCATCGCACCCGCCGCTAAAGTGTTAGATTTAAAGGTTACCCCAAATGACTTATATTCCATTAGTTTCGTTCCCTTTGTAAATAATGAAGAAATTGGACTACCTACAATTATTGACATCAAAAAAGCTTTGGTTGATACATTATTAAGAAAAGAAAAAACTGATCAGAATCTTCAATATGCTCTCGATATTGTTGTTATGAATCCAACTTTAGAGCAACAGGAAAAGTTTCGCGCAGTTTTTCCTTCTGATAAAGACTTTGATGATTTCTGGAATAAATACTCACGTAGAAACTGGCAAAAGTTTGCGCCTCCTGAACGGATTCAGAAATGGATAGATTCTTTAAGCAGACCAGATCAATGGCTGGTAATCGATGTTTGGGGTACCTGGTGTGGCGCATGTTTAAATGAAATGCCCGAGTTGCTCGAGATGGAAAAACATTTTACAAATATGCCTGGTGAGCCCGCCATCTTTTTAACTTTTAGTTATCTGTCTCAAAACTTACGCGACTTTATGAAGGAGAAAGGCTACAACTTCCCGGTAATTGAAATATCGCAATTTGAGAACAGGCAGATGGGGATTACCGGATATCCTACGACATACCTCATTTCACCCGAAGATAAATATATACTTTTGCCCTATAAAAAAGACAAACAGGAAATAGTACAGGTGTTTACCTTACTCAGATGGAGTGAATGATTAACCGTTTCAACAGCATTAAATACAGGCTGAATTCCTACATCTTAGATGTCAGAATATTGAATAATTAACCCCGGCAATAACTAATGTACCACTGTTCCGGTACCTTCACCTTTAATTTCTTTCAACAAATTTCCTTTTTCATTCATATCAAAAACCACAATGGGCAAGTTGTTCTCCCAGCACAGGGTGAAAGCTGTTCGGTCCATTACCTTTAGGTTTTTGGTGTAGGCTTCCTCAAAGCTGATGGTATCAAACTTTTCGGCCCTGGGATTCTTTTCAGGATCATCCGTATAAATACCATCCACACGGGTTCCTTTAAAAATGGCATCAGCTTCAATTTCCACGGCTCGCAGTGCACTGGCAGTATCTGTGGTGAAAAAAGGATTTCCTGTTCCGCCTGCAATGATCACAACATTTCCCTTTTCAAATTCTTCCAGGGCATTCCTGCGACTCATCGGGGTTGTGACCGGATTAACCGCCATCCCGGATAATAAAGCCGTTTTCAGCTCAAATTTTTTAAATGTTGACTGCAGGGCCATGGAATTGATCACAGTGGCCAGCATGCCCATGTAATCGCCCTGCACGCGATCCATGCCCTGGCTAACGCCCTGCAGTCCGCGGTAAATATTCCCGCCACCAATAACAATCGCTATCTGCGCGCCCTCATCATGGGCTGTCTTCACTTCTTCAACATATTGTTCCAGGCGCCGCGGGTCTATCCCGTAGCTTTGATCTCCCATCAGCGCTTCGCCGCTGAGCTTCAGCAAAATCCTTTTATACTTCAACATATCCAATTTATTTGGCATAAAATTATAAAAAAAAGCACTGCCGTCCGACAGTGCTTTCCATATCTGAAAATTCAAATTATTTGAACTTACTCTGAATAGTTAATCTAAAAGACTTTCTCAAGTCTAAACAAGTGAGAAGCGTTTAAATTCAGTAACTGTGAGCTCTTTGTCAAGCTCTGACAGGTACTGGCGAACAGTTTTCTTGTTTTCACGCACGAAATCCTGGTTCAGCAGTGTGCTTTCCTTGTAGAATTTGTTGAGTTTACCTTCAGCAATGCGGTCAACCAGGTTTTCCGGTTTACCTTCCTGCCGGGCCTGCTCACGGCCAAGTTCCAGTTCATGCTCAATAACATCAGCAGGCACACTATCTTTATCCAGAGCTACCGGGCTCATGGCAGCGATCTGCATGGTAACTTCTTTTCCGGCCTGTTCAGCATTGTCGAAGTCAGATTTGTTAAAGCCCATAACAGCAGCCAGCTTGTTGCCAAGGTGGTTGTATGCAAAAACAATAGGAGCTTCAATATAACCGTATTCGGAAAGAGTGATCTTTTCACCGATCTTACCGATCATATCAGTGATCAGGTCTTCGATCTTCCTGTTATCTACTTCTGCTTCTTTTACATCTTCCACAGATTTAGCGCGGATGTCGATGGCTTTATCCACGAGTTTGTTGGCAAACGCCTGAAAGTCCTCGTTCTTAGCTACGAAATCAGTTTCGCAATTAAGAGTAAGGATCGCAGCAAAGGTTTTATCCTCGCTCACCTTCGCCATTACCACACCTTCATTTGCCTCTCTGTCAGCACGTTTATTGGCCAGTTTCTGTCCTTTTTTGCGCAGATAATCAAGTGCAGCGTCAAAATCGCCGTCACTTTCCACCAGTGCTTTCTTGCAATCCATCATTCCGGCACCGGTCGCTTTTCTAAGCTTGTTTACTTCAGCAGCAGTTATTTTAGCCATTGTTGTAATTCGTTTATGCTCGTTAATAAATTATTCTTTTGATTCTGATCCCTGCTTTTCTTCCTTTTTGGCTTCCTCAGCTTGTTCAGCTTTGGCAGCTTCTTTAGCAGCTTTCTCTTCCTGCTTCTTGGCTTCTTTCTTATCTTTTTCAGCCTTGGCTTTTTCGCGTTCCATTTTGCGTTCGGCCAGGCCTTCTTCTACTGCCTTCACCATGATCTCCATTACAAGATCAATGGATTTGGAGGCATCATCATTAGCCGGGATCGGAAAATCTACTTCTTCCGGGTTAGAGTTGGTATCTACCATAGCAAAGGTGGT
>JBEPXQ010000329.1:0-3294 GCA_041641835.1 Bacteroidales bacterium | reverse complement strand
GGTTAAGGAATTATATAATATAGAAGCTTCAGAAAAGCAGTTAATCATACAGAAAACATTACCCGGCTATGAGGGAGACTTCACTGTGGTGGTATTTCCTTTTAGCAAAGCTGCAAAAATGTCCCCACCTGAGATAGGAGAGGAACTGGGAGCACGCCTGAAGAGTACACTGAGCGAAGTGGAGGATTATAATGTGGTGAAGGGTTTTGTTAACCTGGTACTGAAGAATGAGGTGTGGCTGGATCTGTTACTTACACATGAAAATGATCCTGACTGGGGAATCACTGATAAATCAGTTGCTAAACCCGTGGTGATAGAATTTTCGTCACCCAATACAAATAAGCCTCTGCACCTGGGTCATATAAGGAATAATTTACTGGGCGACAGTGTTGCACGTATAAAAGAAGCCGCTGGAATGCCTGTGAAAAAAGTGAACCTGGTAAATGATCGCGGAATTCATATTTGCAAATCAATGCTGGCCTGGAAAAAATGGGGTGAAGGTGAAACACCTGAATCCTCAGGAATGAAAGGTGACCACCTGGTGGGAAAATATTATGTGCTATTTGATAAGCATTACAAGCAGGAAAAGGATAAACTTGCCAAACAGGGTGTTGAAGCCGACAAATTGGATGAGCACTCGGAGCTTATGCAACAGGCCAGGGAAATGTTGCGTAAGTGGGAGGCCCGCGACCCGGAAGTTATGGAGCTGTGGAACAGGATGAATGGATGGGTTTATGAAGGCTTTGACAAAACCTACGAACGCATGGGCATCTCCTTCGATAAAGTATATCATGAATCCGATACTTATCTTATTGGAAAGGAGCTGGTGCTGAGTGCGCTTGACAAAGGGCTGCTTATAAAAAAGGATGACGGATCAGTATGGGCTGACCTGAGCAGCCATAATCTTGATGAAAAGATACTCCTTAGGAGTGATGGCACCTCGGTATATATGACCCAGGATCTTGGCACTGCAAAACTTCGGTATGAAGATTTTGATCCCTCACAAATGCTGTATGTAGTGGGTAATGAGCAGGATTACCACTTCAAGGTGCTTAAAATTGTGTTGAAGGAAATGGGATTTGATTGGGCCGATACCATAGAACATCTGTCATATGGAATGGTGGAGTTGCCACACGGGAAAATGAAAAGCCGTGAAGGCACTGTGGTAGATGCTGACGATTTGATGGACGAAATGTATGACACAGCCAGAAAAATGACACAGGAGCTCGGCAAAATAGAAAATCTTGAGAGTGAAGAGGCCCATGAGTTATTTCAGAAAATCAGCCTGGGAGCACTTAAATATTTTATTCTGAAGGTGGATCCCAAAAAGAACATGCTTTTTAATCCTGAAGAATCAATTAATTTCACTGGTAATACCGGCCCGTTTATTCAATACACCCACGCACGAATTCGCTCCCTGTTGCGCAAAGCAGGCGGTCGCTATGCCAAACCTGAAGCTTATGATGCTTCCCTTATGCTGGATGCAGAAAAGGATGTACTGAAAAAGCTGGCGCAATATCCTGCTGCCATTCGCGAAGCCGCGCAGGAAGGTAGTCCTGCCGTGATAGCCAATTATACCTTTAGCCTGGTGAAGCTCTATAATCAGTTTTACCAGGATATACCGGTGCTTCGAGAGGAAAATTCTGACATCGTCAATTTCCGCCTGGCATTATCAGCTTTTGTAGCCAATGTGGTGAAATCTTCTATGCAATTACTGGGGATCAGTGTGCCTGATCAAATGTGATCACTCCATCATTTTGCGCTTAAATTCAGCCCTTTGAGGTGCGGTAAATGAAGTGTTACTTTCAATGCATTCTATGATCCGTTTCTTGAATTTCCAGCATGTCATATGCCTGATATTTATTTCATCAGATAATTTGTAGCTGGAAATATCCGGTTTATTGCATACCAAAAAAGTTATCCTGAAGGCATCAGGTAAATTAATGCGGCAGCGGTGAAACATGGTATGTGCTGTGGCCGATTCTTCAGCCTTACAGCGGGTGCAACGCCGCGAATAAGCCGTTTTTCCCTGGCAATAGTTCGTGTGACCGCACTTGCGGCATTTATACCCTTCTTTCCATTTCAATTCTGAAAGAAATTTAAGACATGCATCCTCAGTGCTAAATCGCCTGTTAAACTCGCTGTTATTCAGTTTCTCGAAAAGTTCTTTCAAAACAAATGGTACTTTGTGTTGTTAAACGTTTGTGCATTGTGATGCTGCAAAATTAACAAAAAAAGTGATACCTAAGCGATATAAACCAAAAATATTTTATATCTTTGCAGCTGAAAAATAATCAGATCGATATTCTTATGAAAACATTTAAAATTTCTCTTGTAGTAGCTGCTTTATTTGCATTCATATCATGTGGAAATTCCACGGTTGAAACTACCAGTGAGAGTACAAACATCGAAAACCAGCAGGTAAAGAATACCGGCGAAAGTAAACAACCACAAGCTGCTGATGAGGCAGCTGAGAATAATGTGGTGCAGACGACACCAGATAAGGATCCATCTGCTTCATACGAAGCTAGTGACGAACCTGTACAGCTAAATAAACAGATGTTTCTGGAGCGGGTATTTAACTATGAGGATAACCCAAAAGAATGGAAGTTCAGGGGAGATCGCCCCTGTATAATTGACTTTTATGCCGACTGGTGCGGGCCATGTAAACGAGTAGCTCCAATTATGGATCAGCTGGCAGAAGAATATGAGGGAAAAATTGACATTTATAAGGTTGATACTGACAAGCAGAAGGAGCTTGCCCAGGTATTTGGAATACGCAGTATTCCTTCTGTAATGTATTGTCCTGCTGAAGGACAGCCATATATGTATGTGGGTGCTTTTCCCAAATCGAAATATCAGGAATTAATAAATAAGCATTTTGAAAGTATAAATTAGATAAGATCAGAAACCATGGAACATTTAACAAAAGAAAAATTTCTCGAAAAAGTATTTAACTTCGAACAAAACAAAGACTGGAAATTCGAGGGTGATCTTCCCTGTCTCATAGATTTTTATGCTGACTGGTGTCAGCCGTGCAAAATGGTAGCTCCCATACTGGAAGAGCTGTCGAAAGAATATGAAGGCAAAATTAATATATATAAGATCGACACAGAAAAAGAACAGGAACTTGCTGCTGCCTTCGGCATCCGCAGTATTCCTTCACTTCTTTTCTGCCCTAAAGACGGTCAGCCTCAAATGGCGCAGGGTGCATTACCCAAAGAATCTTTGATCCAGGCTATTGACGAGGTTCTGCTTAAAGAAGAAAAAGCTAATTAAATATTTAGTTGATAG
>JBEPXQ010000328.1:0-3296 GCA_041641835.1 Bacteroidales bacterium | reverse complement strand
CTTTTCGGTACGGGTAAACACCCTGTTCCCAGTTGCCATCAGAGAAAAGCGGGACCAGGTTGGGATGACCTTGAAACTTCACCCCCAGCAATTCGTGAATTTCCCGCTCTATCCAGTCAGCTCCGCTGAATAAACCTGTGAGTGATTTTACCTGGGGATTATCAGGAGGCAGAGTAACATGCAGGTTCACCACATCACCTGTGGAGTCATCACTAAAGTGGTAGAAAATTTCAATCCCTTTGGGAGAATGCATGCCACTGGCGATAATAAACCTGAATTTTAGATCGCGATAGAAATAGGAAGCTGTTTTAAACAAAGCGTCAGGCTTTATGTAAAAAGTCACACGCCGCTGATGCGTCTGTTTTGTTTCCAGCACCTCCTCAGCGAAGCTGTCATTCATTTTTTTTATGATTGCTTTTTCACTCATATTTTCAGATGGTTTCAGCAAGTTTCATTAAGGCCGATAACATGGCTTCAGGCTTGGGTGGGCAACCCGGGATATAAGCATCCACCGGGATAATTTTGTCCACAGGGCCGGCGAAGGTATTTCCTTCGGCAAAGATCCCACCGGTACATCCGCAGGCACCGAAAGCCACTACAAACACCGGCCTGGCTGCTTGTTCATACACTTCCAGCAGGCGTGGCTTATCCCTTTTGTTGATGGAACCGTTAACCAGCAACACATCTGCATGACGGGGACTGCCAACCAGCTTCATCCCGAAACGCTCCACATCATAGCGGGGTGTGAGGCAATCCAGGATCTCAATGTCGCAGTTGTTGCAGGAGGCTCCACCAAAATGGAATACCCAAAGTGATTTTTTCAGACAAAATGATTTAAGTCCCACGGCTATTGTTTTAAATTCCTAAATAATCCAGTATCAGCCCTGCTATTACAAACAGGTTCATCCAGATGAGGAAGAACCGCATGGCCTGTCCGATTTTAACGCGGGGATTGGTATTGCGGATTAAAACCAACAACACCAGCACCGCCAGCACCTTCAGTATCGACCAGAGTATTTCAATTCCGGTAAACTGAAGGCCACCGAAAAAGACTTCGGCAGCAAAAACCGGCAGGATAAACAGCAGGATATATTTGGTGTATTTGATAATTGCGTATGCAGACCCGGAATACTCCATAAAAGCACCCTCAGCTATTTCTGTCTCGGCTTCTGCCAGATCAAAAGGAACAAAGCCCACCTTAGCTTGAAGAGTAAACAGCAGGGCAATAAACATCAGCACACCAGATACACTTCCTATAAAAGCGCCCTGACTTTGTTGTATCTGCATTATAGTGTCGAGGCTGATGCTGTTATTTGCTTTAAGTATCACCCCGGCAATAACCAGTAGAAAAGTTAATTCATAGCTGAGCACAAGCTTGATTTCGCGGGAAGCACCCACAGCCGACAGTGGATTACCTGAGGCAAGTGCTCCGGCAATAAACATCAGCGAAGGAATCACCAGCAGATAGAACAGCACTATAATATCACCATGAAAGCCGGAAGTAATTCCCAGGGCGGGCAGCAGTATAACAACTGCCGCTGCAGTGGCCCCAAACAAGCTGAACACGGGTGCCAGCAAGAAAAAGACCGCAGATCCCTTTTTTGGCAGAATAGTTTCTTTTACCAGTAATAGCTTCAGAAAATCATAGAATGGCTGTAACAGCGGTGGGCCTTTCCTGAACTGCACGCGTGCTGTAACCTTGCGGTCGGCCCAGGCAAATATGCCTCCAACAACACCGGCAAACAACATTCCGGGATAAACAAAGAAATAGAATAAATTTTCAAGCATATTATCCTAGTTTTTTCAATTTCTCCCAGGAATGATCCCTTATCATTATCCCGGGCATTAGTTCATACAAATTCTTCTGATCATCCGGCTCTTCATTTGTAAACTGAACAGCACCTGAAGGGCTGTTCTCCACGAATCTCTCCAGTTCATTATTATTGTTCAGATCATAATACCAGGATCTGTCACGCACGTATTCATAAAAGTCGCTCATCATAGTACCAAAGGGACAGGCTGTTACACACGATTTGCAGGCAACACACAGGTGGGTTGAGCGAACCACCATCCCTTTTTCATCTTTCTTCAAAGCTTCCTCAGGACAAACATTAACACAGGGTGCGTCTTTGCACCTACGGCAGGAATATGCAAATACTGCCAGTTCTCTTAGTGATTTCAGGCCTCCCTGCCCCCGGTAATCACGAATAATCCCATCAGGCACTCTGCGATCACAGCCAGTTTCAGCACATTCACGGTATTTTTCCAGATCTATCAGTATTTTCTTCATATGGCAATTATCCTGTTTTTATTGGTCCCCGCCATTTATGCCGGTTAGCTCTAAATATTTAGTAGCGTTCACGCTTGCATATCTTTTAGCTTCTTCATGATCATGCCCTGTATGTTCCGCAGAAGGCGGATCATGGCTTGGTTCAATCATTAATATCAGGTGAGTAACTTTCAGCAGCCACCCACCTATGATGTTTACAACCAAATATCAGGCTGATCTTTAATTTCTTCGTAAGTAAACACAGGTCCGTCTTTGCACACGAAATACTTTCCCATCATGCAGTGACCGCATTTCCCCAGTCCGCAAGACATGTTCTTTTCCATGGAAAGAAAAATTTTGTTCTCCGGGTAACCCATATCCAATAGCTTCTTCACACCAAACTTCATCATAATGGGAGGCCCCACTACTACAGCTACAGAATCTTTAATATTTACGTTTATCTCGTCCAGCAGACAGGTTACCACTCCCTCGGATTCGTTCCAGGTTTCATCTGCTTTATCCACGCTTCTGAGCACCTCAAACTTATCCACTGACCGCAGATGGTCGATATAATCTTTGTAAATGCAATCTTTGGGTGTTTTGGAGCCATAGCAAAATATCATCCGTTTGATTTTGTCTTTTTCAGCTTCCAGGTTGTAGATAAGTGAACGGATGGGTGCAAAGCCGCAACCGCCACCCAGTATCAGCACTTCCTTGTCGTACATTTCATCCATGGGATAGCCTCTGCCGTAAGGCCCGCGGATGCCAAGAACTGTACCTTCCTCCAGCTGGTGGATTTTGTCAGTAACAAACCCGGCCTTCATTATGGTAACCTCCAGCTCATCATCCACCAAAGGTGAGGAAGAAGGTGTAAATGGTGCTTCACCAACTCCCTCCAGTATCAGCTCAATAAACTGTCCGGTTTTAAAACTGAAATTGCGTTCCGGTTTTAAAACGAAGGTTTTGATTGACGGTGATTCGTCAATAACTTTTGTTAATGTGGCCTTTACAGGTTTATATAAGTCAA
>JBEPXQ010000327.1:0-3305 GCA_041641835.1 Bacteroidales bacterium | reverse complement strand
ACTGATACCGTTTTTCTTGGATTTCCTTTTCATTACTTCTACACTGCTGTATTCCTGCTTATCCTCTTCGTGTTTTTATGCTGGCTTTATTGCATAACAGCTGATTCGCTCAATAAAAAATACAATATACAGGATTAATAACCGGAAAAAAAGCTAATGTATATGAAAAAGATATTTACGCTATTTATATTTGTGTTGATTTCATTTATGGCAGATGCCGCAAACTCTGCCATCGACCTGGAAGGAAGTTTCAAGCTGGGTCCGGCCATCATTCTCATTGTAATATTGGTATTGTTTATTTTAGTAGGTATTATTTTCCGTGCTAAGGATACCACCGACTTCTATGCTGCCGGACGGAAGATATCCAAAATAGGGTCGGGGATGGCCATAGCCTCAAACTGGATGAGTGCCGCTTCATTTCTTGGTATGGCTGCTCTTATGTACGGTTTAGGATACCACGGACTATCATATGTGGTAGGCTGGACCGGCGGTTATGTGCTACTGCTGATACTTATGGCAGGGCAAATCCGTAGATACGGAAAGTTTACTGCTGCCGACTTTATTGGCGACCGCTACTATTCCCGTAACCTGCGGGCAGTGGGAGCAATAATTGCTATCCTTATTTCCATAGCATACTGTGTTGGACAATTCGGTGGTATCGGCCTCATGTTTAAATGGATTCTCGGTATGCCTTACTGGATGTCGGTTATTGTTGGTGGTGCCGTGGTGCTTAGCTACACGCTAATATCTGGTATGCTGGGGGTAACCAAAAACATGCAGATACAGTATGTCGTTATAATCATATCATTTCTGATCCCACTGTTTATCCTGATGTTTAAATTTGATTATTTCTGGGTGGTTCCACAGATCGGCTACGGATCAGTAGTTTCTGATGTGGTTAATGGCATCCCTCTAGGAGAGTCTGCTGCTCTTATCAATAAATACGGGCACCAGTTTTCCTCCATCTCCATGCCTGAATATGCCATGCCCTGGGATACGGCTTATGATACCACATTTTTCCAGTGGATAGCCATTTCATTTTCACTGATGATAGGTACAGCAGGTTTGCCCCATGTTCTCCAGCGTTTTTATGTGGTGCCAAAGGTAAGTGATGCCCGCTGGTCGGTTGTCTGGGGGTTATTTTTCATCTGCATTCTCTACTGGAGTGCACCCGTTTATTCCGCACTGGGGCGTGTGCTATCAGCTCATCCCGAAATAGGATATCTGGAAAAGGATGCCATTGTAATTTACACCGCCCAGCTGGGTAATATCCATCCGCTAATAGTTGGTTTTCTTGCTGCAGGTGGTGTTTCCGCGGCTTTTTCAACGGTTTCTGGCTTGTTGGTAGCCGGCTCTTCTGCCTTTGCCCATGACTTATATGTAAGGGTGTTCTATCCTGATTCATCTCCTAAAGTAAGATTACGCATGGCGCGTTGGGCAACTGTGGTAATGGCTGTGATAGTGGCATCTATTGCATTACTGAAGCTTGCACTAATTGGGCAGTTGGTAGCGGTGGCCTTCTCACTGGCCGGATGTACCATATTCCCGCTGTTTCTGTTGGGCATCTGGTGGAGCGGCTCCAACAAACAGGGAGCTATAGCCGGGTTGATAGCCGGCGGACTAGTTTCCCTTATCGCTATCGGGTATTTTATAGCAGGAAAAATGGGATGGACCTGGCCGTTGCATGAATTCGTGGATTATTATCTGGGAGCATGGTATTTTGCTATCTTTGGTGCGCCACTGGCCATAATTGTGCATATAATCGT
Source organism: Bacteroidales bacterium (assembly GCA_041641835.1). Lineage (GTDB taxonomy): Bacteria > Bacteroidota > Bacteroidia > Bacteroidales > PWNQ01 > PWNQ01. The sequence continues at coordinate 1,539 of JBEPXQ010000327.1, read as the reverse complement.
GGCTAAAATAACACCGGAAACGCCATTACATATCCGTAAGTTCCTTATTGAAAATGTACATACTTCATGAAATTGATACGCGACAGGAAAATACGAATACTAATATTGATCATGCTTGGAGTGGTAGCCGTGAGTATCACGGCTGCCACCCTTTATTATTCAGGTGTGAAGAAGGCGGTTGATCCCAGGGTCAGGCCCGCCCGCGAACTTTATGGTGATTACAACAAGCTGGCCGCCGCAAATAATATGTCTGCCGTGCTCCACCTGCTTGATACTGTGGAAACCATCTATAATCAATATCCTCATTACAATAATTCCTTTGAAACTGCTGTGCTGGCAAATAACAGGGCAGCAGTTTATCTTGCCCTGGCCCAGTATGGCGACAGCCTGCAAAACCCTCCGCCACAGGCTGAACTACCCCGCGATTCCTTGCTGGAAATGGCCGAAGCGGAACTTCGAAATGCGCTGGCTTCCTACTTGTTGTGGAAAAGAAAATATGGCGATAAAGGCCGCGGCGACTGGAAGTCAACCATCAAGGTTGAATTTCTCGCGGGAATGGACGGATATTCTGTGAAGGAACAGCAGAAATTCCTGGAGAACCGTCTGGATGAATTTGAAGATACCAAATCGGAAATCAACAGGCGGCTGTCGGTGAGCTATACTAATCTGGGATTGGTTTACCGCCACCGGGAAAGTTATGATTCGGCTGTGGTGAACTATATGAAAGCTATGGAATTATGGGAGGAAAATCTTACTGCTGAGAATAATCTGAATGTATTGCTCAACAGGCCAAAAAGGAAAAGAAGCCTGCTCCGGAAGCTATTTCCTCCGGAAAAGGATCAGAAATAAAAATCAAAAAAATTAAAAACCGTGAAAAGAACAATTCTTGTAATTCTCGTATCTATTGTTGGATTAGGAGGAGCTTTAAAGGCCCAGGATGATGAAGAAAAGAAATTCGGCATTTCATGGTCGGGATTTGTGAAAAATGACTTCTTTTATGATTCACGCCAGGCAATTACTGCCCGTGAAGGTCATTTTCTTTTGTATCCCGCACCTGTGATCGAAGATCCCGATGGTAAAGACATCAATGCACAGGGAAGCCTGAACTTCCTTTCGATACAATCAAGACTCACAGGTAGCATCACCGGGCCTGAGGCTTTCGGGGCTATAACCTCCGGTAAAATAGAAGGAGCTTTTTTCGGACATTCCAATCCTGATATCAATGGGTTCCGTCTGCGCCACGCTTTTGTAAAGCTTAACTGGGGAAAAACACAATTACTCACAGGGCAGTACTGGCATATGATGTTTGTAGAAAAATGCTTCCCCGGCACTGTTTCCTTCAATACAGGCGTGCCATTTCAGTATTTTTCCCGCAATCCACAGATCAGACTGAGCCACCAGTTTGGGGAATCTGTAAACCTGGTAGCCGCCGCTGCCACACAGCGCGATTTCAGCAGCCCCGGGGGCTATCGCACACTCAGCAATACGGTAATGCCAGACCTGCATGCACGTCTGGAAATAAATATTACCCGCAACTTC
>JBEPXQ010000326.1:0-3309 GCA_041641835.1 Bacteroidales bacterium | reverse complement strand
TTAACAGGCTGGGTGATTTCAATTTGGGGAACAGAATTGATAATGATAAAACTGGTTTTAATTGTAGATTCAAGATTTAAAGTATCAGTGGCAATGACTTTCAGAAAATAATTTCCCTGTTCAAGGTTCCTGAGTTCAAATTTCCAGGGTTCTTTGGATATATTGGTGACCAGCTGTTCATTCAGGTAGATTTGCATCTCCCTTATGTCATTGTCGGGCGTAGAAACAATAACCGGAATGGTATCTCTGGAATAATACTCCCTGGTCTGAACCGGTGATTCAAAGCTGATATCCGGCGCTCCATTGATGGAAACCGCAAAAAATGCAGTTTCAGCAGTTGCTCCTTCAAGATCATATACCACCGCCTTTAATTGATGGATGCCCCCACCTAAGCTGTCGATATTTGCTGAATAGCTATGCTTATGTAGTTCTGCAACCTCATTATCACCCTCATACAGGATAACTTTGTAATCATCATTGTCTGCATCCTCAACAGCAAATTTCATGTAAACCGGATCACCTGCGTTAAAAATGGTATCGCCGGGTACTGTGATAAAACTAATTTCCGGCTTATTTCCATAGGGTCGGAAAAGGATTGAATCAGGTATCGATTGCTTTTCGAAGCCGGGTCCTTTATAACTTACCTCAAAATCATGCTCACTCATCTTATTGACCATTTCTGCTTTTATTTTATGAAATCCCTCTTCCAGCAGGATGGCATTTTCTTCCTGCGACAAGCCAGCATTATGCACGAGCAGGTGACCGTCTATATACAATTTACTTTCGAGATCGGACGTGGTGTGAAAGATATATTTACCTTTTTCATGGATTTTGATTAATCCGTTATAACTGAACGCATATTCAAAATTTCTTTTGCGTTTGTGCAGCAGAAAATTAGAAACGGTATCTGTTTCAAGGGCACTGATATTTTCAAAGTCCGGAAGCTGTAGCCAGTTGCCTTCAAAATAACTGTACACAAGACCATTTTTGATATTGTCAATATCAATGGCTTCATTGTATCCGATAAGTTGGAGATTTACTGCCGTGGTATCTGAGTTCAGATCATCATCCCAGGCTACAGCATGAATTTCGCAGGCACCTTCAACAGGATCTGACCACAGCCAGGTAAAAGGTGAACTTATAACGACACCTGCACGGCTGCCATTGATATAGAACTGAACCGAATCGATCACACCATCGTAATCTGCAGTTTCTGTGGTGATCTCCAACGCTTCGTTTACCAGAAAGTACTTTCCTTCCTTAGGGGCGCTTATTTCAATCACAGGTGTTCCATCGGAAATAATAAGATGGTGTTCATTTGAAAACCTGAAATTACCTTCACTGGTCAGCAATTTGGATTCTATCCGGTATTTACCCGGCGCAGGATTTGTCCAGTCGAAGGTATAAGGCTGGGTGCTGTCACTCTGGCTCAGGTGACCGTTTATATAAAAATTTACCTGCTCAATGATGCTTGTATCTTTATCAGGCAGAGCTTCCATATGTATGGCTTCCGGATTCACCTGTATGGTATCATCCGAACTGATATTCAAAAACAGGTTGATATTTTCTTCTTCCCTTGATTTTTCCCAGTTTTCAAAATCATAGACGATATCATGTGATCCGTGACGGACAGTCAAATATCGTCCGGCCCGTTCCTGACTCATCCAGGGATTTTCAATCATGGGCCAGTTTGCAAAGCTCACGACGGAATCGTTTATACTTCTTTCCCCATCATATTCCATTTTGATCCAGTCACCTTTAAGGTTTCTGAATTCAACGACAGGTGCAGTGACGTTAACAGAAGTTTCCAGGAGCGTATTATTAAAAAGATCCTCGGCGAAAAGATTCAATTCCTCCTCAGCTGAAGCGGCTGAATAATCTTCCCGCAATGCTGTTTCTACGATAAGGAAATTTTCTGTTCCATTACTTCTAATGATTCCGGTAGGGGCGGTTGTCCCAAAATGGTCATAAGCTATGCGTGTTTCACCGGTTATAAACAGTCCGTTTTGAGCATAAACAGCGAATAATAGTTCGCCGGTATGAAAAAACCACCAGTCATCTTTTTGCATGACAGTCCGGTAAACTGCAGAATCGTAGGGTCCGTCGATAAAATGGTGAGTGTCAATTTCAGGTATATCGAAAATGGAGACCAACGTCCTTTCATGCTGAAAAACCTGTTCATAAGGAGAGGCTCCTTTCCAATTTTTCCATCCGGTATTATCTTCAGGATTGGGATGCTTCATAAGGAAAACACAAGGTTCCATGTCAAACTCATCGGGCACCCATTGCAATTTCCACTGTGTCATGTCGGGTGGCGGGTTTCCTGACCAGTCGACCATTGAGGTCAACCCATAATGTTTATTCATAAATCCATATTCGGCAGGTTTCATCGGATTTTTCCCCAGATATTCTTTGAAGGAATAGGGTTTATCTCTGTCTTTGGCAATATTTACAATCGCTTCCGGTAACCGGTAATGAGCAGTTGCAAAATGAACAGCACAATACCAGTGCCTGAATGCCTCATGTCCATCTGTTGGATGTGGATGCGGAAGTCTGTCACCGGTTTCTCCAAAATATAACCATAAGGTTGCAATGGATTCTTCCGATAAATGTAAACCGTGGACAGGATTCTTATCTCTTGCTGACGGAGTTATCCAGTAACCTTTAAGGTATTCGGCAGCAACACCGGCCATGTACCATTCAAAGGCTATGGTGGCCCTTTTCTTCATTTCAGAAGTATCCGGGGCAAATTCCATCACCGAAAGAATGGGGCCAATGTGATGAACGAAATAAGTGGGAGAATCTTCTTCCCAATATGCTGAGGTTGTAACTTTGTTAAACCAGTTGATTAGATAATTATACCCGGCATTATACCAGAGGTCAGGATATTCATCGGGCCATGCAAGACCACCCAGGTAATTGGCGGCAGCATACATTAATTTGTGATTCTCGGAAGCTCCTGGCAGGTTCCCACTACCAGTGGAAGAATAGAGTACAGAATGATTGAGCTGATCATCCTTAACCAGATCCCGAAGTTCCTGATCATAAAGATGTTGATAGCTCATGTAAAGCATCATGTTTCCAAACTCCCTGAACATGGCGCCTGAGCCTTTCAGTTGTTCACGTGCAAAATGTCTTCCTTGTTCGATGTTTCCGGTGGCAAACATAGCCATGGCTGGATAAGCACCGTTTTTTTCGCCCGTCCAGACTCCATTTTTAACACCATAATCCGCCATTGACTCTACAATGAGCTGAGCCCTGCCTTCAAAAGAATCCAGATCATAATCTTCCAGAGGAAGTACATGATCA
>JBEPXQ010000325.1:0-3310 GCA_041641835.1 Bacteroidales bacterium | reverse complement strand
TGCTGCTGGCCAATCGTGAAGTAGCCGAATCCATTGGTAAACCAAAAAAGACTGAAAAGCCAAAAACTTTTATCTACAGGGTGCATGATGAGCCAAATCCTGAGAAGCTGTCAACAATGGCCGAATTTGTGGAAAAACTGGGTTATAAGATGAATATTGGTTCCAGAAAAGGAATATCCAACTCAATAAACCGCCTGTTTGAACAGATAGCCGGAAAAGGCGAACAATATATGATCGAAAATATCGCGGTGAGAACCATGTCGAAAGCGGAATATTCCACACAGAACATCGGCCACTACGGGCTGGCGTTCAAATATTATTCACACTTCACTTCTCCCATCCGCCGTTATCCCGACCTGATGGTGCACCGCTTGCTGTTTCATTACCTGAGTGGTGGCAATAGCGCTGATGCTACCAAATATGAAGAGCAGTCGCAGCATTGCTCCGAGCAGGAACGTAGTGCCATGGAAGCTGAAAGGGAATCAGTAAAACTGAAACAGGCTGAATATCTTTTTGATAAAGTAGGTGAAGAATTTGAAGGAACAATCACAGGTGTTAGCAAGTGGGGAATATTCGTGGAGCTAAATGAAAGCCATTGCGAAGGCATGGTTTCCCTCAAGACCATGAAAGACGACTTCTATTACCTTGATGATGAAAATTATCGCGTGGTTGGCCACCGTCATGGAGAGGTATATCAATTAGGCGACCAGGTTCGGATTATTGTGAAAAATGTGGATATGTCTAAGAAGCAAATGGATTTCGAATTGGTGGATTGATAAAGCTTATTACTTAGACTGCGCCAGGTTTTGCTTTTCCAGGTATTTCTGATGTTTCTCCTCAGCCGGATAGAAAGTGCCGGCCTGTTCTATCTTTGTGGCAATTTTGGTATCGTATTCTCCTGATTTTTGCTGTTCTTCCAGTGATTTTTCTGCGCCTTTTTTTTGTTCTTTGGTATGATAGAATATTACCGAGCGGTATTGTGCTCCAACATTGGCACCCTGCTGGTTCATCAGTGTTGGATTATGAATATCCCAGAATTCCTCCAGCAGTTCTTCATAGGAAATAGTATTGGGATCGTAGATTAGCTGAACTACTTCAGCATGCCCGGTTTCGCCTCCGCAAACATCCTCATAGGACGGATCGGTAGTGGTACCGCCCATATAGCCTACTTCAGAAAATACCACTCCCTTCAATTTATCAAAAGCAGCCTGTACTCCCCAAAAACATCCTGCTCCAAAAGTTGCTTTTTTCATAGATATGCATTCGCTTTTTGGAATAAACATATCCAACGAAAAAAAGTTGATTCAGATCACATCTGATTTGATTATATTGATGTATATCAGGATACTTTTTTGCCAGTATTTACGACTATGCGCACCAGGCAGCAACATCAAAACATTTTCACAGGGGATATCCTTAAGGTGCTTATTCACCATTTTATTGGCTTCCAAAAATGGATCGTCATATCCGCAATCCATATAAAAGCGGTAGTGATGCCAGGGCATAATTTGCTGCATCTGGTTAATCATCGACATTTCCTTCCACATTGATTTATTATCCGAATAGTTGCCAAGCCGTTTTTCTATACCAAAGCTTTGCATTACCGGCTTACTGAAGTCGAAAGCGCCGCTACTGGAAAAAGCAGCAGTAAATAGCAATGGTGATTTAAGATAAATGTAAAATGCACCATAGCCGCCCATGCTTAATCCGCCGATGTATCGCGGCTGTTGATTTGTATTATATAGAGAATCAATAAAAGGGATAAGTTTATGAATGAAGAAACTTGTATAATTCAGATGGTCATCTTCCAGTTTGCCATCGAAATACCATGAATCATTGAAGCCGTCGGGGCAAATGATTAATATCCCGGTACTATCGGCTACAGCCTGCAGACCGGATATCTTATTCCATTGCATATAGTTTCCCCCATAACCGTGAAGTAGATACAAGCAACTGTTTATTTCCCTATCCTCAGGCGCAAACACCCAAACAGTATCTGCTTTGTAAAGAAAACTACTACTGATAATGTATTGCTGTTGTGCATTTACTTCTTCATTCTGAAAAAAACACGAAATGAAGAAAACCGCTAATGATAAAACATTCATTTTTATATGCCTTATATTTTTGTCCGTCTCTGCCATAGATGAAAACATTTCTACTTCTGTCCGGTTATTTTTTTGAATTTAAAAAACAAAAAACATAAAATAAAGAGATAAAGTTACGTTTAATTTGTCGAATTTTGCCTTACCAATCAAAAATATATATCCGGCAGTATAATTGTTTTTTTCTCTGACTGAATTAATATAGCAGGCTGTTTCATGAAAGGCATACGGGTTAGGTTTTATAAATATCACAGATATTTCAGGTTGACTGGTTTATACCAGTTTCTGCTTCGTAATTCGCTTAAAATAGTTTTGGTGTTAGCAGCATTGCTGGGGTTGTTTATTTACATTGAACAACACGTAATAGATTTTGATGAGCTTTTCCAGATACTATTGTCAAGGCTGGATACCATGTACATTTTTGCTATTTTCTTTATTTCTGAATCAGTTCTTGGCCTTATTCCCCCTGACTTCTTCATCATCTGGGCAGGCACATTCGACAGTCCGTACCTGGCTGTTTCCCTGTTGGCCATGCTTTCATACATCGGTGGAATTATTTCTCACAGGATTGGCTATGCTATAAGCCAGATGCCGGGCATTAACGAATACGTTATCACTCGATTTTCAGGCCATTATAAACGAATTAAGCAGTGGGGTGGTCTTTTTATTGTGATTGCGGCTATGTTTCCTCTGCCGTTTGCCATAATATCTGTAATAGCAGGAATTTTAAGGTATCCTTTTGATATATTTGTTTTTATCAGTCTAAGCAGGATTATCAGGTTCTATATTTACGCCTATTTCTTCTTCTCCTGGATATCATGATCAGCCTACACAATATTAAGATTATCAAACAGTGCTTTACGATAAAGTCCACCCACAGGTAGCATCTTCATTTTATGCTCGATAACCAGATCAGGATATTTTACTGAAAATATCTTGTCAAGCCTGATGATATAGGATCGGTGAATCCGCATGAATTCATCATCAGGTAATACTTTCTCCATCTTTTTCATGGTAGCATGAGTAGTAAAAACCTTAGCTGCAGTGTTAATTACAACATAATCCTTCTGTGCTTCAATAAATAATATATCTTTCAGATTAATCTTATTGAGTTTGTAATCAGCCCTGATAAAGATAAATTCTTCGGTGTTTTTTCTATTTCCGCTGGCTGACTTCAGCTTCTTATTCTCTTTGAGCAGATCGAGATA
>JBEPXQ010000324.1:0-3314 GCA_041641835.1 Bacteroidales bacterium | reverse complement strand
GATGCTGACGATCATTCCAATATCAGTGAAACTGAACCCGATACCGAAAAGCGGATATTATTTGATGGAGATATCTGGTGCTATACTGAAGACAAGAGAGGCCTCGCCGGGGCATATCCACGCTCAGCAGAAAAGAATATTTTCAGGCTTGAATACCTGCCTTCCTTACCCTCTGATCATGGCATATTAATGCTGCGATCTTCATTTGATGCTTCTGTTGTGGATTCAATGAAGTATTCGCAGGAAATGCATAACGCCATGCTAAAGGAAACTAAAGGTGTTTCCCTGGAGCGGATTAGTCCAGCTCTTCCATCGGTTATGGAAGAAAACTGGACATCTGCGGCTGAAACAGCAGGCTTTGCAACACCTGGATTTATCAACAGCCAGTATGATCAGATCACCAATAAGCAATCAGGAGAGATTACCCTTGAGCACAAAATGTTTTCACCCAACAGCGACGGCGATCGGGATGTGCTGGTCATCAATTACAGGATGGATCAGGCGGGTTATATAGGAAATGTCAGAATTTATGATAGAAACGGAAGAGAAGTGAGGGAGTTACATAACAATGTGCTCATGGAAACCGAAGGTTCATTTATCTGGGACGGAATAAACAACGATGCCGGAAAAGCGGCCATTGGCATTTATCTGATCTACGTGGAGGTTTTTGATGCCAGGGGGAAAGTCGAGAAATATAAAGTAACGGCTGTATTGGGAGGCAGGCTGTAAGGGATAAAAAGAGTTTGTATGCTGCAAAAGGATTTCAACATCACGAAGAAGAAAAAAGTATAGTATCAAAATGCTTGTGGTATTAGGCTTTTTGGTGGTAATTGTTGGAATTGCAGCATCGTATAACAGGTACAATTTGAACAATTCCTGCTGCTTTTCACTTGTATGAGAAGTAAAATCATCAACAAATGAAGAAAAAGAACAGGAAATGGATGATCATAGGCATAGTGGTAATTGTGCTTATTGGTGTCCGGGTTGCGTTGCCATTTGTCATCAAGCATTTTGTGAATAAGTCACTTAACGACATGGATGGCTACAGCGGATATGTGCATGATATTGACCTTCGGCTTTTTCGCGGTGCCTATGTTATTGATAGCGTAACTGTGAAGAAAACCGACGGGGATGTACCAGTGCCTTTCGTCAATATTGATAAAATTGATTTATCAGTTCAGTGGGACGCCTTGTTTAAAGGTTCAGTGGTGGGGGAAATTGTTATGAAAAACCCACGTGTGAACTTTGTGGCCAGTGGAGAAGATGAGGACAAAAAGCAGTACGGTCAGGAAGTTAGCTGGGTGGAACAGGTGAAGGAGCTGATGCCGCTTCGAATCAACCGGTTTGAAATAATTAATGGAGAAATAGCCTTTAAGGACTATTCTACCGAACCGGTGATGGACATCAGGCTGGGCAGCCTGAACTTTATTGCTACTAACCTTTCTAACGCGAGCGATGAACAGGATACGCTGCCATCATCCCTGGATGCTGATGCCCAAACCATGGGGGGTGATATCACCCTCAAAGGCGAAATGAATGCCCTTAAAGAAACACCGGACTTTGATTTCAATCTGGAATTTGAAAATGTTGATCTTACTCAATTGAATAATTTCACCGAAAGTTATGCAGACTTCGATTTTGAAACCGGACAACTGAATTTTTATTTTGAAATGGCCATGCTTGATGGAAGATATGAAGGTTATGCCAAACCTCTGTTTAATGATGTAAAAGTTGCCGGTGGGGCTAAGGAAGAAGATAAAAGCATCTTCAGAAAAGCATGGGAAAGCGTGGTGGGAACAACGTTTGAGATACTGGAAAACCAGCCCAAAGACCAAACCGCCACTCAAATACCTTTTAAAGGGACAATTGAGGATAGCAATATTAAAACCTGGAAAACTATAAAAAACGTATTTACTAATGCTTTTGTACGAGCATTCGAGCGGGAGCTTGATTATCAAATTTCACTGGAAAATGTTTCAGGGAATAGTGCTGACAATTGATAAAAACCCCTAAAACGGCCAGCTATAACAGACAGTTATTTTTACAAAATCGCTAACATATTAGCAATATTAAGTCAGAGTAAGGAAACAGCAGGTTTCACCAGCAGTTATATTTAGAAATCATTTGCACAGTTTCGGCTTATTCTTTGATATAAAAAGAATCGTTTATATTTGTCACGATTTTTATTTATGAAAAATAACGGAAAAAATATTTTTCTCACATTACCCTCGGTAATAAGAGAAACAGCAAAGGAAAAAGCGGATCTTACAGCTTTTTCAACCGTTGGCTCAAAGGAAGAGATAACATACGGTGAAGCTGTAAATCGCATCGATTCAATTAGCAGGTTGCTTGAGCAGCACGATGTTAAGCCTGGCGACCGGGTAGCAATTCTTAGTGCTAACATGCCCAATTGGGCACTGGCATATTTTGCCATCACCTCTATGGGTGCAGTAGCGGTACCTTTGTTACCTGATTTCACGGAAAATGAGATTGCTAATATCCTGAAACATTCAGAGTCCAAAGCAATTTTCGTTTCCGAAGGACTTTCCCGTAAACTGGATAATATCAGCACCCCGGAGCTTGATTACAGGTTTGCAATTGAAAGCTTCCGTGAGTTAGATGGAAATCAGAAGGCTGAACTTGAAGCCGGTCAGGTTCCCGCAAAGCAGTATGCAGTGGATGAAGATGACCTGGCTGCAATAATCTATACCTCAGGTACCACCGGAAGCTCAAAGGGTGTTATGCTGTCGCATAAAAACATTGTTTTTAATGCAATTGAGGCCGGTAAGGTGCAGAATATCAACGATCAGGACCGCTTTCTGTCAATTCTGCCTTTGTCACACACCTATGAAAATACCCTCGGATTGGTGCTGCCGGTAATATACGGAGCACACGTTTTTTACCTTGCTAAACCACCTACTCCCTCAATACTTATGCCTGCACTGAAAAAAGTGCGGCCAACAATTATGCTTACCGTACCACTGATCATCGAAAAGATCTATAAAACAAAGATCCGCCCGCTGATCATGAAAAACAAGTACACCAAGCATTTGTATGCAGTAGGGCCGGTTCGGAGAGGAATAAATATTCTAATTGGTAAAAGCCTTAAGAAAACATTCGGAGGCAAACTCAAGTTCTTCGGAATAGGAGGCGCGAAGCTGGACGGGGTAGTTGAAAAATTCCTGATAGAAGCCCGTTTTCCTTATGCCATCGGCTACGGATTAACTGAAACATCTCCGCTTTCTGCAGGCGTTAACCCGCAAACCACCCGCTGGCAATCAACCGGACCCGCCATTGAAGGAGGTGAGGTTAAA
>JBEPXQ010000323.1:0-3319 GCA_041641835.1 Bacteroidales bacterium | reverse complement strand
GTTACGAGCAGTAATGCCGCAACAGCAGTAAGAAAATTTCTTTTACGCATTATATGTGGTTTTTATGGATCTGCAAACTTTGTTGCCAATACCTGTCTATCCTCGGGTATTGACAGGGCTAATTTACTAAATCAATCATTCCAGCGAATGGCAGATGAGAAATAGTTTCTTAGCCCTTCATATTCCACCAGTTCGAGCCGGATTGAGCCAATCTTGAGTTCACTTTCCCCGAATAATGGAATACGGTTTTTGTCATCAGTAACATATAAGACCATGGGATCTTTCTCATCAAAAACATCACTCATCTCCAGCAGAGGCACAATCTTAATGCAGCGGAATTTCCCCAGCCTGGTTGTAACATTTTCCTTTCCCTGATACTGAATACGTGCAGTATAAGTAGTATCATCAATCATAAAATCAACACTAAAGATATCCCCTTCTTTGGCACTGGAGTAATCGAGCGTACGCGCGTAATAGATGAGAGAAACCACATCCTGTACATACCGGGTTGTATTCACGGTTTTCCGCTTTTCATTTTTATTATCCCTGAAATAAGCCAGTGATTTTCTTTGGTCAAAATAAGTATCATGATCAATAATGTATCCGCCATCATTCACCCGTCGGATGAATTTCCAGGGAGCCAGTGTGCGTGTATCTATATAGGTTTCGTAATGGTTATCGATCTTATAGAACAAGCCGAAACCGGTGCTGGTATTTCCGTCGCCAATCACATGCATGGTTTCACGACCATACAGTTCTTCGGTTTCCTCCTGGATTTTAAGGCTGGCATAACCGGCAGAAAGGCTTCCTGTAATAAATGAATGATAATATATTCTGAACTTGAGATATTCTCCGGGGCTAAAAGCACGGTTGGGATCATGTCTTAGCTCATCCTGTGCTGTTGCTGCGAAACTTATAAGAAAAGTCAATAACAGAAATGTTACTAATCCAACTGCTGTTCCGGTTCTCCTAATTCTTTTTGCTATCTTTTCCATACTGAAAATGGTTTGATTTTTTTCTTCGGTTTCAAAATCCAGGCCAAAAAAAACGGGGCTTAATTTTTAAACCCCGCTTTTGCTATATTAGTTCATATTAATCAGCTTATTTAGCTACTACTACATTCACGATCCTTTTGGGCACAACAATTACTTTGCGAGGAGGTTTTCCTCCCAGGTATTTATCAGATCTTTCGTCAGCGAGAACGGCCTTTTCAACCTCATCCTTTGGCATATCCACCGGTAGTTCAATCTTAAAACGCATTTTGCCATTAAAAGAAACAGGATATTCAAAGCTGGATTCTTTAATGTATTCTTCTTTGAATTCTGGCAACTGGGCATAAGCCACGCTTTGCCCATGGCCAAGGAGCTTCCACAACTCTTCTGCCATGTGAGGTGCAAAGGGTGAAATAAGAACAACCAATGGCTCCAGCACTTCACGCTTATTGGTTTTCAGATCACCCAGATCATTCACGCAGATCATAAACTGGCTTACAGAAGTATTGAATGAAAGCTTATCCACATCATCCCTTACTTTTCTGATGGTCTGGTGAAGAATTTTTAATTCTTTATCATTGGCTTTTTCTTCGGATACTGAAAATTGGTTATTCTGATCATGGAACAGTCTCCAGAATTTCCTGATGAATCTTGAAACACCTTCTATCCCTTGTGTATCCCAGGGTTTATGGCTTTCGATTGGCCCCAGGAACATCTCGTAGAGCCGAAAGGTATCCGCGCCATATTCTTCGATAAGCTCATCCGGATTTTGAACATTGTATTTGGACTTACTCATTTTTTCCACTTCCCAACCGCATACATACTTTCCATCATCATCCAAAATAAATTCAGCGTCGCTGTATTCAGGCATCCATTTTTTAAAGGCTTCCGTGTCGAGAATATCATTGTGTACAAGGCTAATATCCACGTGGATCCGTTGGGTTTTGTATTCCTTACGCTTATTGTATGAGACGAATTTATTGGTTCCTACTACACGATAAACGAAACTGGAACGCCCTTGTATTTTCCCCTGATTGATCAGGCGCCTGAAGGGTTCTTCCTTCACTGTCATGCCAATATCATAAAGGAACATTGCCCAAAAGCGGGCATAAATCAGGTGTCCTGTGGCATGTTCATCCCCACCAAGATACAGATCCACATCGCGCCAGTACTGGTTGGCTTCTTTGGAGAAATACTCCTCGCTGTTGTGTGGGTCCATGTAGCGGTAGTAATATCCGCTCGAACCTGCAAACCCGGGCATGGTATTGGTTTCCAATGGATATCCTTCCTCTGTTTTCCAGTTTTTGGCCCTGGCCAGTGGCGGTTCACCTTCAGCAGTTGGTTTGTATTCATCCACCTCCGGTAGCTCCAATGGCAGTTGGGATTCGTCCAGCGGATAGGGCATGCCATCTTTGTAATACATCGGGAAAGGCTCTCCCCAGTAGCGCTGGCGGCTGAAGATAGCATCACGCAGGCGGTAATTCACTGTTCCGTATCCGGCATTGACTTCTTCAATCTTTTTAATGCTTTCGCTGATAGCCTCACTCACCTGCATATCATTAATAAAGCCCGAGTTGATCATCATGCCTTCTTTGGAGTCATATGACTCTTTCCATTCAGAAGTGGGAATGATCTCCTCATCCGGTTTTGTAACAACCTGGGTGATGGGCAGGTTAAAGTGGCGGGCAAACGCAAAGTCGCGGCTATCGTGCGCGGGCACAGCCATGATTGCTCCTGTGCCATATCCGCTGAGCACATAATCGGCTATCCAGATAGGTATTTCCTCCCCATTGAGTGGATTAACGCCATAAGAACCAGTAAATACCCCGCTAACCTGTTTTACTTCTGACATCCGGTCACGTTCGGAGCGGTTTTTGGCTTTGTTTACATATTTTTCTACCTGCTGTTTGCGGCCGGAAGCAGTAAGTTCATCAACCAGCTCATGTTCGGGAGCCAGCACCATAAAGGTTGAGCCAAACAAGGTATCAGGACGTGTTGTGAATACTTCGATGGTTTTATCTGATCCTTTCACGGCAAAATAAACGGCTGCTCCCTCGGAGCGTCCTATCCAGTTGCGCTGGATTTCTTTGATGGATTCCGACCAGGAAAGTTTCTCCAGGTTATCAAGCAGCCTCTGGGCATAAGCGCTAATTCGCAATGACCATTGCTTCATCCTTTTTCTTTCTACAGGATGGCCACCACGCTCGGAAAAACCGTCCTTAACTTCATCGTTGGCCAATACCGTACCCAATGCCGGGCACCAGTTCACCATGGTTTCAGAAAGATAAGCCAGCCGGTAGTTCATCAGCATTTGCTGCTGCTGAACC
>JBEPXQ010000322.1:0-3324 GCA_041641835.1 Bacteroidales bacterium | reverse complement strand
ATTGCAGAAACTAAAAAAACCGGCTTTCACGAGCCGGTTTTTTTATCTGCTTTTTTTAATGACTATTACTTCCACTTCTCAGCAAATTCCTTCCTTTTACAAAACAAATCCCAGATAACAATACCGGTACTTACGGATACATTCAATGAATGCTTGGTGCCATATTGCGGGATCTCCACACAACCATCGCAAATATCAACAACTGATTGTTGCACACCTCTTACTTCATTTCCCAGCACGATAGCTGTTTTTGCTTCCGAAGGATAAAAATTATCAAGCTGAATGGCACCCTCGCACTGCTCCACAGCATAAACCCTGTATCCTTGATTTTGAAGATCCTTAACTACCGTCCTGGTATTTTTCACATATTCCCATGCCACTGAATCAGTGGCCCCCAGGGCTGTTTTGTTGATCTCCTTATCAGGTGGTGTTGCTGTGATGCCACACAAAAATATCTTTTCCAGACGAAAGGCATCTGCTGTGCGAAAAACCGAACCGGTATTATGCATGCTTCTAATATTATCAAGCACAACAACCACAGGAAATTTTTCAGCTTCGCGGAACGATTCCGCATCCATCCTTTTGAGTTCATCCAGGCTTAGCTTCTTCATATATCTATTTTCAGGCAAAGATATTACAGTAGGACCAGAATGGAAAATTTGTTTAAAACTTCGGTTTTCATCTATCTCCCATTTAAAACTTGCTATTAACTTTGTTGGTTAAAATTCAAGGTAAAGTGGCGAAAAAGATCAAAGGCAGCGAAACACCATTAATGAAGCAATACAACAAGATCAAGAGCAAATATCCTGATGCTTTGTTGTTGTTTCGCGTAGGTGATTTTTATGAAACATTCGGTGAAGATGCCAAAAAAACGGCATCCATACTTGGTATAGTACTCACCAAACGAGCTAATGGTTCGGCTTCTTATGTTGAGCTGGCAGGATTTCCTCATCACGCGTTGGAGACTTATCTTCCAAAGCTGGTGCGTGCCGGTGAGCGTGTGGCCATCTGTGACCAGCTTGAGGACCCTAAACAGGCTAAGACGGTTGTTAAGCGAGGCATTACCGAATTGGTTACGCCTGGTGTTGCAACTAATGATAACGTGCTGGAAAATCGCAGCAACAATTTCCTGGCTGCCGTACATCTGGACAATAAAATTTCCGGTGTTGCATTCCTGGATATTTCCACTGGTGAGTTTTTTCTTTCTGAAGGCTCTCAGGAATATATTGACAAACTGCTGCAAAGCTTCAAGCCAAGCGAGGTAATCCTTCAGAAAAATAAAAGAACTTTTTTTACTGAAAACTACGGGAACCAGTATTTCATCACCACTTTTGACGACTGGGTTTTCACCGAAGACTTCACCAGCGAACTGCTGCTTAAGCATTTTGGCACCACATCCCTGAAAGGCTTCGGGGTGAATGATTATCAGAAGGGAATCATAGCCGCTGGTGCAGCCCTGCATTACCTGGCAGAGACTCATCATGAAAAGGTTAGTCATATATCAAAACTCAGCCGGATAGAAGAAGATAAATACATTTGGCTTGACCGCTTTACCATTCGCAACCTGGAACTAATCCACAGCCCCAATGAAAATGCCACTACCCTGCTGGATGTGATAGACCAGACTATCTCGCCCATGGGTTCGCGGATGCTGAAACGCTGGATCGTTCTTCCATTGAAAGACACAGCACGTATAGCCGAGCGCCATGATGTGGTGGAATTCCTGATGAAACACCCTGAACTACGGCAAACCATCACCATCAGCCTAAAAGATGCCGGTGACCTGGAACGCCTTATTTCCAAGGTAGCTATCCGAAAGGTCAATCCCCGGGAATTGCAGCAGATAGCCCGCGCACTGAGAGCAACAGAGCCGGTGAAGGAGGAATGCCTGAAGGCAGGACAGCAATCATTAAAAAGGATAGGAGACCAGCTTAATCCCTGTAAAAGCATTTCGGAAACCCTGGAGAACTCGCTGAAAGAAGACCCGCCTGCCCTGCTATCTAAAGGAAATGTGATAGCATCCGGGGTGAATGAAGAATTGGATGAGCTGCGTTCGCTGCTGGGTACTGACCGCGATTACCTGGAAAAAATGAAACAGCGCGAAATCGAGCGCAACGGCATTTCATCACTCAAAATCGGATATAATAATGTATTCGGGTATTATCTTGAAGTAACCAACACCCATAAAAACAAAGTGCCTGCAGAATGGCAGCGAAAACAGACACTGGTGAATTCGGAACGCTATATAACGGACGAACTGAAGGAATATGAACAGAAGATACTGGGAGCGCAGGACCGCATTGCAGAGCTGGAGCAGCGGATTTATAATGAGCTGGTGGAAAAGGTGTCGGAATACATCCGCCCGGTGCAGCATAATGCCACCTTGCTGGCCGAACTCGACTGCCTGCTGTCGTTTAGTGAAATCGCCACTGAAAACAAATATGTGAGACCTGGAATTGATGAATCCTTCGTGCTAAATATCAAAAACGGTCGCCACCCGGTGATTGAAAAGGAATTGCCGCTTGAGGAAGAATATGTGGCCAATGATGTGTATCTGGATGATAATAAACAGCAGATCATTATTCTCACCGGCCCAAATATGTCAGGTAAATCGGCCTTGCTGCGGCAAACAGCACTTATTGTGCTAATGGCACAGATGGGAAGCTTCGTGCCGGCAGAAAAAGCCGACATAGGCATAGTGGACAAGATATTTACACGCGTGGGTGCCTCGGATAATATCTCCTCCGGTGAGTCCACATTCATGGTGGAGATGAATGAAACGGCAAGCATCCTGAATAATATTTCCAATCGCAGTCTGATCCTGCTGGATGAGATCGGACGCGGAACTGCCACTTATGACGGGATTTCCATCGCCTGGGCCATAGCTGAATTTCTTCACGAGCATCCGCTGTTTAAGCCAAAGACTTTATTTGCCACGCATTATCACGAGCTGAATGAAATGAAACGCTCGTTTAACCGCGTAAAGAACTACCATATATCGGTGAAGGAGATTAATAATGAAATAATATTTCTGCGGAAGCTAAAGTCCGGAGGGTCGGAACACAGCTTCGGGATACAGGTGGCACGGATGGCAGGGATGCCCAAAACAGCGCTTGATCGTGCTTCCGAGATACTAAGAAAACTGGAGCAAAGCCACAGTAACGAGGAGCTTAACAAGGAAGTAGCTGGTGCAGCGCAAAAGAGCGATAACATGCAACTTAGCTTCATACAACTGGATGACCCATTGCTGGAACAGATCAAGGAAGACATCCTGAACACGGATATTGACACGCTAACACCTGTTGAAGCACTGATGAAGCTAAA
>JBEPXQ010000321.1:0-3332 GCA_041641835.1 Bacteroidales bacterium | reverse complement strand
CTTCACATCTCTTATGGCAACAAAGATATTAGTAAAAATCTCTTTGAAAGCCTCTCCCAGCGAGCCCTGCTTCTTTTCCCTGGCGGGTTCTTTATACAGTACCAGCACCAGTATGATATTAAAAATGATAACGGCTGCAGATATCAGGAAAATGTAGGTCCATGAATATGTATCTTTTACTTTTGAAGCAAAAACAGGCCCTATAACCGCCCCGAGATTCACCATCATATAAAAAATACCGAAGCCCACGGATGATGTTTTGGGATTGGTGGTTTTTGCCACTGTGGCTGTAATCAATGGTTTAAACAAAGCTGCTCCAATGGCCAGCCAGATGAACGCTATATAAAAGACCACATAATCCTGGATGAATGCCAGTGCGGTGTATCCGGAAGCCATAATGGCATAGGAAATTATCAGCACTTTTTTATAGCCGTAGCGATCTGCTATGGCACCTGTTATCACGGGCAGGAAATACAAAAAAGCCACAACCGGGCCCATCATATATCCTTTTTGCTCCTGTGTAAATCCCAGGGCGCCATTGTCCTTTGATCCGGTAAGATAAAGTGCCAGCAGCATAAACATGCCATACCAGGCCCAGCGCTCGAACAGCTCCATAGTGTTGGCTGTCCAGAATGTGCGGTTGTATCTTGTGAAAATATTTTTACCCATAGCTCAAATTTGAGCGCTAAAATAGAAAATTTCATCCACTACTCAATACTCAGATAAGGTTTGAGCTTTGCAAGCAAGGAATCAGGCAGCTCCTGCATATTTTCCAAATCCTCGATGGACTTAAAGCTCCCCTTCAACCGGCGGTGCTCTGAAATCACATAAGCGGTTTTTTTATCAATGTAAGGATGTTTCAAAAGATCAGAATATCCGGCATCATTAATATTAATTTTACGATAAACAGCCGGTGAGGCTTCCACGTATGGCTGCAGATCCTGATATTTATCTGATAAACCATAAACCTCAGCCAGCTGCTTATCTGAGACAAAACCTCCCAGCAGGTCGCGGTATTTCAGGATCATTTTAGCGTAAAAGGGTCCTAGACCAGGCACCGCCAGCAGATCCGCAGTATCTGCCTCATTCAAATCTATGACTTTATCAAAACTCGTGGAAAAGCCATTTTTCCCTGAAGGAAAAGCTGCTGTATCAATATTGATGTAAGGCTTCAGTATATTGTAGTTCTTATCAGATATGCAGTAAAGGTTTTTAATATCCTCCTTTTTATAAAAGGTGCCTCCGGCTGCACGATATTTCATCACCATAGCAGCCTCCTTTTCACTAAAGCCCAGGCTCCTCCACCCTTCTTCCTCCAGCTGGTTCGGGTCGAATGCAAATGGTGTTAGCTGCTGCTTTTCAAATTCTTTTGATGCATAGCCAGTATTATTATAATAGCTGAAAGTATTTTTCTGTTCCTGCTGGTGATGATACCGGTTTATGCCTGCCTGCAGTGAGTCCATTTTATTTAATGCCTCATAGCTTATTTGCACCTGCCTGTTTCCCAGGCGGGGATAAGCAAAATTCAATGCTATAGTGGTAATAATCAACAGCAAAAGCACCAGCATTCCTCTTTTTTCCCTGCGGGTAAAAGCAAATAAGTCTTTCCAGTTGAATTCTTTCATAAGTTCATTAGCTTCTTTATGATCATGCTTGTGTCATAGTTTGCTTCATCAGATAAACTTCAGAACAATAGTATTATAAAATTAAAACAAAAAATAAAACAAGGCAATAGTTAAGGCATAAAATTTCAGAAATTTTTATGAAATGCGGCAGGCATGGGGGAAAATCCATATATTTGGCCTGCAAACCCAAAAAGTGTACGTATGGAGCAGGTTTTACAATTCATAAGCTATGTGATTGATTCATATAACGTTTATGTGGGAAGGTACCTTATACTGGGAATTCTGGTACCCACGGGCATCTATTTTGCTTTCCGGTTTAATTTTCTACATGTAAGATATTTCCGTCATGCCATAGGCATTATCAGCGGCAAGTATGATAAGAAGGAAGACATCGGTGATATCAATCACTTCCGGGCATTGACCACGGCATTATCGGCCACAGTGGGAACCGGAAATATTGTGGGCGTAGCCCTGGCAATTTATTATGGCGGGCCGGGAGCCGTATTCTGGATGTGGGTAACCGGCTTTTTTGGTATGATCATCAAGTTCGTGGAATGTACGCTTTCCCAGAAGTATCGCGGCACACATGCTGACGGCACAGTGGCAGGCGGCCCCATGTACTATATGGAACAGGGGCTGAAGCACAAGCTGGGTAAATATGCCAAATGGCTGGCTCTGATCTTTGCCGGAGCCACTATCCTGTGTTCCTTCGGAACCGGTAATATGGCACAATCCAACTCCATGGCAGATATCCTGCATACCAATTACGGATTTGAGAACTGGATATCAGGGCTGGTAATTACCGCGCTCGTGCTTCTGGTAATTCTGGGCGGCATAAAGCGCATAGCACAGGTAACTTCAAAGCTGGTTCCTTTTATGGCCTTCTTTTATCTGGTTTCCGCTTTCATCATTATCTTTGTTTTCTACAAAGCTATACCTGAAGCGTTTAGCCTTATTATCACGGATGCTTTCACAGGCACAGCTGCCAAAGGAGGATTCCTGGGCGCTACATTTATTATAGCACTGAGATATGGTGTTACCCGCGGTTTGTTTTCCAATGAGGCCGGACAGGGATCTGCTGCCATTGCTCATTCGGCAGCTAAAACAAAATATCCTGTACGAGAAGGTCTGGTGGCCTCTGTAGGACCTTTTATCGATACTATCATAGTGTGTACTTTAACGGCTTTGGTAATCATAATGACCGGTGCCTGGACATCAGGTGAGGAAGGTGTTGCTATGACCGTTACAGCCTTCACCACGGGTCTTGATGCAGTTAACCTCGGGCAGTACGCCGGCCATGTAGTTGCTGCCGCCTTGTTGCTGTTTGCCTTTTCCACCATGATATCATGGTCATATTACGGAGCTCAGGCAACGGCCTACCTGTTCGGGTGGAAGTATTCCAATATCTACAGGATTTTCTTCGGATTATTTGTTTTTCTGGGAACCCTTGGAAAGATACAGCTGGTGTGGGATTTCGTGGATATGGTGATCACCTTTATGACCATTCCAAACCTGATTGCCCTGCTTTTACTTGCCCCTGTGGTTTCTAAAGAAGTTAAGAAGTATTTTTCGGAATATCCTAAGTTTAAATAGTGTTGGATCGCAAGCTGAATCAAACACACTAATTTACAGGCATACAAAAAAAGGCTACAGAAGAGTAGGCTCCCGTCCGGCTTTGCTTTCGGTTTACCCCGGTTTATAGTTCTA
>JBEPXQ010000320.1:1599-3338 GCA_041641835.1 Bacteroidales bacterium | reverse complement strand
TATTGCCATATTTGATACGGCGGGCAGAAGAGAATACATCTGTGAAAGGCCAAACCAGCAGAGAACTTAAGCTAATAAATAAAGAGTTAAAAAGAAGGAAAGCCGAATAGCTGTTCCGTTAATTTACTAGAAAGAAAATTTCTTAGCTGCTTTTCAGTCTTGTTTTTTGGAGCTCAGTTTTCACATATACAGGTGAATAGGTGCCCTTGTCCTGTTAACCCCAGTTTAAAGAGCCGGTCAAATCTTACACTCGTTTTAAATAATATTTATATTTGCAGCTTGTACTAAATTAATATGAGAAGTTATGAATCGCAAAATTTTATTCGGGTTTTTAATTCTTGCAGCAGGTTTTTTGTTTGTTACTGGATGTGAGAAAGATGACGACAACAACAACAATAATAATAACAACAACCTGACTGCCAAGCAGAAAGCAATCAAAGATTATGAGGACAATTATCTTGGTTCTGAACTTGCAGATGCTGGTTGGGCAGGCAGTGTAAATGGTTGTGATGCAGGTGCTGTAAGCCAGGAGTCACATAATAAAGTAGTGCAGAGGATCAATTATTTCCGCCGCATATGTGGGTTGAGTGACAATATTACTCATAATGCTTCACAAAATGACATGTGCCAGGAATGCGCCCTCATCATGAAAGCCAATATGCAGCTTAGCCATCATCCTACTTCGGCCTGGCAATGCTATACTCCAGAGGGACGTGCAGCTGCTGAGCAATCAAATATTGCATTATCTTCAGCCCCTGGTCATATGCACAGTACCTATGCCGTTACTGGATACATTGAAGACCCGGGCGCTAACAATAAAGTAGTTGGGCATCGTGCCTGGCTCCTGATTCCTGGTCTTGAAAAAGTAGGTCATGGATCAACGGATCAATCAAATGCCATTATGTGGGGAAGCAATTATAATAAGAATGTGTCTTCGGATCCTTATGTAGCTTATCCACCTAATAATTTCATGCCAGGAGAACTGATGTTTCCACGCTGGTCATTCAGTATTACAGGAGCTAATTTTAATAATGCTCAGGTTACTGTGACCTCAGGTGCTGATAGCTATCCTATAACTTATGAAGCCAGAGAGAATTCCAGTGGATGGCCTGATTCAAGGATCGTTTGGAAGGTGGGTGGACTGTCATATCCAATTACCAAAGATATGGAATTTGATGTAACTGTTTCCGGTATCCAGAATGCAGCAAAAGATACTTATCAGTATAAAGTTAAGGTTTTTGCCACCAACGCTGCCAAGAAGATGGCCAAAGAAGGCAAAAAGTATGATTATATCATCAAATAAAAGTTTTGAAGAGCAAAAAAAAAGCGGAGCCAGTTGGGTTCCGCTTTTTTTTTGCTCTGATTTTTTTCATCAACCATGAAAAGCGGCCATCAGCAGGTCAATGTCTTTATACGGCAGGTTGAAATGATCACTGATGTATTTGTTGGTGATTACACCGTTGTAAATATATGTTCCGTTGCGCAGGCCGTAGCTGCGGCGAAGGATACGCTGAACACCGCCTTCTTCGGCGATATTGAGCATCATAGGTGCAAAATAATTGGATAGGGCATGCGAGGCCGTATTAGGCACCCGTGAAGCTATATTAGGAACGCCATAATGAATGATTCCATGTTTTATGAAAATCGGATCAGCATGGGAAGTGATGCGGGAAGTTTCGATGCATCCACCCTGATCAATGCTGATATCAATAATCACTGATCCTTTTTGCATTGACTGC
>JBEPXQ010000320.1:0-1589 GCA_041641835.1 Bacteroidales bacterium | reverse complement strand
GTCTGCTTCCAGCAATGAATTTTTCAGGCCACTGTTCTGGATTATTGAAGTATAAACCTTAGTGTTGAGCAGGCGCTGAATGCGTCTTAATTTTGATATGCTGTTGTCAAATATTTTTACTGCAGCTCCCTGGGCAATAGCTGCTCTTGCCGCTGCTTCACCTACATTCCCGGCACCGATTATCACCACCTCAACCGGTGGGATCCCGGGGAAGCCACCCAGCATTTTACCCTTGCCAAATTCAGGGTTGGATAAATACTCTCCGGCTATCAGTACGGCTGTATTTCCTGCAATTTCGCTTATGGACATCCTGATGGGAAAAACCCCGTTTTCATCCTTAATGTGCTCAAAAGAAATGGCAGTTATCTTTTTAGGCAGCATCTGCCGGAAATAGCCGGCGTGCTGAGCTGTAAGGTGCAGGGCCGAAATGATGGTCTGCCTTTCACGGAACATCTCAATATCTGAAGCCACCGGCGGAGCTATCTTCAGGATAATATCTGCCTGGTAAACTTCTTTTTTTGTATCCATGATCCTTGCTCCGGCTTCACTGTAATCGTTATCTGTGTAGTTGGAAGGTAAGCCGGCTCCTTTCTCTACAAACACCTCATGCCCGTTGGCAGTGAGTAACTCAACAGCTGAAGGGATCAGCGCAATGCGTTTTTCCTGGTATGAATTTTCCCTGGGAAGGCCGATGGTGAGACTGTCTCTGGATTTTTGCACTTCAAGCATTTCCTCCTGAGGCAGCAGCTTTTCCTTAGGGCCATAGGTAAATATTCTTTTACTACCGTTGCTCATATAGTTTTATTTGCCTGATAAAATGATCAGACGGAATGATAAGAAATCATTCGTTGCTGTTCACCTGTGATTTTAATCCTTAAATATACGAAGTTTTCAGGTAAAAGTTCAGTTATTTTTTCCGGCCACTCCAGCAGACAGTATTCCCCTGAGTAAAAATAATCCTCATAACCAATATCGAAAACCTCGCTGATGTCCTCTATCCTGTAAAAGTCGAAATGATATACCGGTCCATGACCGGCAGCGTATTCATTAACCAGGGCAAATGTGGGTGAGCTTACCTCTTCTGCCACACCCAGCAGCCGGCAAAACGCACGGATCAGCGTGGTTTTTCCGGCGCCCATCTCCCCGTGAAAAGCAAAGATTTTGTGATCAGGGAATGACTCCAGTATCTGCCTGGCTGCAGTTTCAAGCCCTGAGGGTGAATCTACCCTGATGGTTTTCATGTCTGACATTTCAGATGCTTTTACTTTATCTCCTACTTGGGATTCAGCACTACGAACGGTATCAGAAGCTCTTCCATTGATATCCCTCCATGCTGGAAGGTATCCTTGTAAAGGTTCACATACTGGTTGTAGTTATTCGGATAAACCAGGAAGTCAAAATTTCTGGTGAAAACGTAAGCTGTGGACACATTTATCCGTTGCAGGAATAGTTGCTCCGGGTCCTTAACCTCGAATACTTCCTTTGGTTTATATTGAAGATTCTTTCCGAATTTGTATCTGAGATTCGTATTGGTGTTGCGATCTCCGAGTACTTTCACAGGATTCTGGGTTTTAACCGAACCGTGGTCG
>JBEPXQ010000319.1:0-3350 GCA_041641835.1 Bacteroidales bacterium | reverse complement strand
TGTGTCCGTCCAGAAAAGCTATTACAAAAGCGTCTTTATATCCCAGCTTCTGCATTCTATGTTGCAGTAAAACAGCATCATTCAAAGAACGTTCACTCCCTACATAATATTTATATAAGCCGTTTTGATAATACCGTTTCACTTCTCCTGCTTTTTTAAAATCTTCATCCGTTACCTCAAGCTTTTGTGTGGAAGTTGCGAACTGAACAGCAAAAATTACCCTGGGCTCCTTTTGCTGTTCTTTCTCCTCTTCTTTTTCATCTTGCTCATCTTTCTTTTCTTTTGCAGTGGGCTCCACTTCTCCTTCTTCAGGCATGGTTTCCATTTCTTTTTTGTATTCCCTGAATGCTCGAAAAAGCGCGGAGGCAATATAGTCCTGCCCCTGCTCCGAACCAAGGAACTTCTGTTCCCCGGCATTGCTAAGAAAACCGGCTTCCACGAGGATAGCAGGCATAGTAGTGCGCCAAAGCACAAGAAATCCTGCCTGCTTCACTCCCCTGTCATGTCTTTTTACTCTTTCCCTAAACTGGTGCTGAACCTTTTCAGCAAGTTTCGCACTTTGCTGCAAGTGAGTATTCTGGTATAACGAAAAAATTATATGTGCTTCAGGTGAATTAGGATTAAATCCCTCATATTGATGCTGATAATTATCTTCCAGTAAAACAGATGCATTTTCCTGCTTAGCTACCTCAAGATTCGCATCATTTTTATGTGCCCCCATCACAAATGTCTCAGACCCATAGGGCCGTGATGAACCGGCAGCATTACAATGGATGGAGATAAAAACATCCGCATTATTATCATTTGCTATTTGCGAACGCTTGTGAAGTTCCACAAATTTATCAGAATCCCTGGTATAAATAACTTTTACATCATCATAATTCTGCCTGATGTATTGTCCCAGCTTCAACGCGATCTTGAGCACGATATCTTTTTCCTTGTATTTTGTACCAACGGCACCCGGATCATGTCCTCCGTGTCCGGCATCTATTACCACTACATCAATATAGCGCTGAGCAATGGCAGCGGGCCATAGTAAAAATAACAGCAGAATGATTATACCAAATTTTCGCATCTTACGTTTCATCTGTTAAGCATCATTTTTTGTTCCTTCTCCTGTCTCGGGTCATCCAGTGAATTTAATTCTGAAGACAGCTTATTGTGATGGATGAAAAATGATTAGTTTTGAATTTTTTTATACGTATTTTTGGATTACTTGATACAAATATACAAACCATCAGGGAAGAATTCACCAACTTAAGCTTAAATTCATCAGCAAGCATTGGAAAACATTTGTAGCATAGAGAGTCGGCAACTGAGCAAAGCAAAAGGTATTCAGATGAATATGTTCCTGAAAACACTGCTTTTCCCTGCTTTATTTTTTTTAACAATCTCATCTTTTGCCCAGGTTACAGATACCGTTCCAAAACCGGTTCGTGATTCAATTACTCCCGGTGGTATCTTCCAAAATGATACCATTCCGCCGGGAGTTACAAAAAAAGACACAGTCACCAAAGAAGTCAAACAGAAAAAGCGATCCTTAATACAGGATATTATTGATCATGCCTCCTACGATTCCCTGAATCTGGATGCCATAAACAATAAAATATATTTATACAGTACCGATCCCGGTAATCTGGTTAAAATTTCCTACCAGAACATTGTGCTTGAGGCTGGTTATGTGGAGGTTGATTTCAACAAACAGGAACTGTATGCCAAAGGCATTAAGGACTCCACGGGTAAAATCATTAACACTCCCGTTTTCCAGGAAGGGGACAAAACATACGAATCAGAAGAATTGCGTTATAATTACGATACTAAAAAAGGTTTGATCACGGGTGTGTTCACAGAAGAGGGGCAGGGTTACCTGCATGGCGAGAAAGTGAAAAAGAGTGAGGATAACAGCGCGTGGATCCAAAAGGGTAAATATACCACCTGTAACCTGAAGCATCCGCATTATCAGGTGCAATTCCAAAAGGCCCGGGTAATCCCCTCGGATAAGATCGTTACCGGCCCGGCAAACTTGATCATTGAAGATGTTCCCACCCCGGTGTGGATTCCCTTCGGGATATTCCCTAATAAAAAAGAAAGGGCCAATGGCTTGCTCGTACCCAGCGTGGGAGAATCAGGTAATCGCGGGTTCTTCCTTAAAGGTCTGGGTTATTACTGGGGCCTGGGGGAGCATATGGACCTGGCATTGAGAGGAGATGTGTATTCGCGTGGAAGCTGGGCCCTGAACCTGGCTTCCAATTATGTGGTCCGATACAAATACACCGGGAGCCTGGGGCTCAATTACTCCTACAACCGCTTTAATGATAAAGGAGACCCTAATTTTTCCGTGGAAAGAGAATTTTTCATCCGTTGGAACCACCAGCAAAGTTCAAAGGCGCGGCCTAATTCATCATTCAGTGCTTCTGTTAATGCCGGTTCAAGCGAAAGCAACAAATTTAATCCCTCAAGCACGCAGGATTACCTTAGAAACGACTTCACCTCCAGTATCAACTACTCCACAGTCATCAATAATAAATATTCTTTTTCAACCAGCTTTCGGCATAACCAAAACACATTGAATAATCAGGTTAAACTGACACTGCCACAGATCAGTTTTTCTGTTCAGCGCTTTTACCCATTAAGGAGAAAAGAAAGAGCTGGTGAATTAAAGTGGTATGAGAATATCACCATGAGTTACAATATGAATGCTGAAAACAGCATTACTACTTACGACAGCATTTTTTTCCAAAGCAGATTCAAAGATTTTAATAACGGAATGCAACATTCTATTCCGATCAGCTCAAATATAAAAGTTTTAAAGCATTTCAATTTTAATAATACTCTGAAGCTAAATGGTTACTGGTATCTGAATTCAATCCGGCAAAGATGGAATAACGGAATCAAAATAACAGATGGTGATACTATCCGGGGATATGTGGAAACTGAGACACTCAGGGGTTTCACCCAGGGTTATTCCTTCAACTATTCTTCCGCTTTGAACACAAAGCTTTACGGGATGATTCAAATGAAAAAAGGCCTGCTCAGGGCTGTGCGTCATGTATTAACACCATCGGTATCTTTCAATTACAGGCCGGATTTCTCAGATCAGATATACGGCTATTACTATCATTATCTTGATGGTAACTCCAGAAGACCTGTTCAGTATTCCATTTTCAGCGGCGGGATATACGGCGGCCCTCCCAGTGGTAAAATGGGAAGCATAAATTTCAGCTTAAGTAATAACCTTGAAGCGAAAATCAGAGACCGCCAGGATACCGTTAGCGGCACCAGGAAAATAGTTTTAATTAAAAACCTGAATGCTAATATGGGTTACAATCTTGCTGCTGATTCTTTGAACT
>JBEPXQ010000318.1:0-3354 GCA_041641835.1 Bacteroidales bacterium | reverse complement strand
CGAAGAAAAGGAAATCCCTTTAACTCCGGAATTTGCAACACCACAGGAAGACTTTGATTGGGACGGCGCTGACGAAGATGTGGATGATTACGCCAGTGATAAAAGAAATGAGCTGGAATCAGTGTATGACCGGACACTCAGTACTATTGATGACCAGGAGGTTATTGACGGCGTTATCGTGGCCATGAACAACCGTGAAGTGGTTGTAAACATTGGCTATAAATCCGACGGCCTTATATCAATGAATGAACTTCGTTATCGCGAAGACCTGAAAGTTGGTGATCCGGTGGAAGTTTACGTGGAAAACAAAGAAGACAGTTCAGGACAACTGGTTCTTTCTCACCGTAAAGCACGCATCCTGCGTAGCTGGGAGCGCGTTATTGCTGCACACGATAAAGACGAAATTATCAACGGACATATTAAATGCCGTACAAAAGGTGGCCTTATCGTGGATGTATTCGGCCTGGAAGCATTCCTGCCCGGATCGCAGATCGATGTTAAACCTATCCGCGATTACGATCAGTATGTTGGTAAAACCATGGAATTCAAGGTTGTTAAGATCAATCATGAATTTAAAAACGTGGTGGTTTCTCATAAAGCACTCATCCAGGACGAACTGGAAAAACAGAAAGCCGAGATCATTTCCAAGCTGGAAAAAGGACAGATACTGGAAGGTACAGTCAAAAATATTACCTCTTACGGTGTGTTTATCGACCTTGGTGGTGTGGACGGACTTATCCACATTACAGATCTTTCCTGGGGACGCATTAACCATCCCGAAGAAATTGTGGAACTGGATCAGAAGCTCAACGTTGTTATCCTCGACTTTGATGATGACAAAAAACGTATCGCGCTTGGCCTGAAGCAACTTCAGCCACATCCATGGGAATCATTGGATGAAGGCCTCAAGGTTGGTGACAAGGTGAAAGGAAAAGTAGTGGTTGTAGCCGATTATGGTGCATTTGTGGAAATTGCACCCGGCGTGGAAGGTCTTATTCACGTGTCTGAAATGTCATGGTCACAACACCTGCGCACCGCTCACGACTTCCTGAAAGTTGGTGACGAAGTGGAAGCTGTTATCCTGACACTCGATCGCGAAGATCGTAAAATGTCATTGGGTATGAAGCAACTTATGCCTGATCCATGGGAAGAGATCGAAAAGAAATATCCTGTTGATTCCCAGCATACAGCTACTGTTCGTAATTTTACCAATTTTGGTATTTTTGTGGAGCTGGAAGAAGGAGTTGACGGACTTATTCACATTTCCGACCTTTCATGGAGCAAAAAAATCAAGCATCCCGCTGAATTCACTCAAATCGGTGACTCCATCAAGGTGGTAGTACTTGAAGTGGATAAGGACAATCGTCGTCTGAGCCTGGGGCATAAACAGCTTGAGGAAAATCCATGGGATGTATTTGAAACTATCTTCACTGAAGGTTCTATTCATAAAGGGAATGTTGAAAGCCTCCTGGAAAAAGGTGGAATTATTACCCTGCCCTATGGCGTGGAAGGATTTGCTCCTATGAAACACCTGAAGAAGGAAGATGGAAGCAATGTGAAGAAAGATGAGACACTGGACTTTAAAGTGATTGAATTTAACAAAGAAGGTCGGAAGATCGTTATTTCTCACTCCAGGATTTTTGAAGATAAGATGGCCGGTGACAAAGCCAAAGAAAAAGCAGCCAACAAAGCAAAAGCAAAAGCTACTGCTAAAGCTGTGAAGAACATCAATGAGGGTGCAGAAAGAGCCACACTCGGAGATTTTGGTGTACTTGCCGACCTGAAATCTGAACTTCAGGCTGAAGAAAAAGAAAAGGCTGAAGATTACATGAAAAAACGTGCCCGTAAGGAGAAAGAGGGTGCTGCTGATGAAGGTGATGTGAAGCCGCAAAATGATGTCTCTCTTGATGAGGATGCTAAAGATGCTGCAGAAGACAAAGCTAATGAAATAACTCCCGAAGACACCAGATCCATTGTCCGCGAAGCGGAGGAAAAGGCAGAAGAGGAAGTTAAGCAGGAAAAAGCAGAATCCAAAGAGGAGCCAAAAGAAGAGGCAGAGGCTAAGGCTGGTGAACCCGAAGATAAAGAAGAACCAAAAGAAGAGCCTAAAGCTAAAAAGCAGAAAAAAGAAGAAAAGCCTGTTGAAAAAGAAGAAAAAAAAGATGAAGAAAAGCCTGATGAAGAATCAGGTGAGGATAAATAACAGGTCTTTTTACTGATAAAACACAAGGGGATGTAGATAATACATCCCCTTGTTTGCTTTAAATAATTATTTTTCTTGTATATTTGTAACAAAAGCACGATTTTTGTTGTCTATACTTAAAACATATAAATTCTATTAAAAATGAAGAAATTATTACCCTTATTCATTATCATAATATTTTCCGTGTTTAGTTTAAAACTAAATGCTCAGTGTACTCCCGGAAATCATAGCCAGCCCGGTATTTACCCTGACACAACCACAGGCCTTCCGCCTGCTGCAGCTACAGCTACTTATAATCTGGTGGTTACCGTTGTGGTTCCCAAAGACACAACCATTGATTTTGGAGGTGTACCTACAAATGTTACTGTTGACTCCATTGGAGTAACCAATGTTACCGGTTTACCCGCAGGTTTCAATTACTATCCAAACAGCAATTCCGGTTACTGGCACGGCGATTCCACCGGCTGTGTCCTGGTTACAGGTACACCAGCCAGCTCCGATACCGGAACACATGCCATACAAATTCATATGCAGGCCTACGCCTCTGGTTTTGCTGCACCATACACCTACACCGGATATGAGCTCGTGGTGTACGATAGCACACATGTGAGTATTAGCTCATCTCCAGATACACCCGATAAGGTAAAAGCTTTTCCAAACCCGTTTATGAACGCGTTAACCGTGAACTTCCGCGTGGCGGGAGCCAGGGATGTGGATATTGAAATTTTCAATATGGTCGGACACAAGGTGCAGGAGAAAACTGTTAATGCAGTGGCAGGAGAAAATCAGGTGGTGTTTGATACCGCGGAATTATCATCAGGGATGTATTTTTATCGCATCAAAGCTACTGGTAAAGTAGTTACCCGTAAGATAATCAAAAAATGACATTTGAAGTAACCATTCTGGGAAGTTCTTCTGCAATTCCCACCAGAGAAAGATTTCCAAGCGCCCAGGTAATAAATTATCACGGGCGTTTCTTTTTAATGGATTGCGGGGAGGGAGCACAGATACAACTTATCCGTGCCGGAATTGGTCTGCAAAAAATCGAAAAAATATTTATAAGCCACCTGCATGGCGACCATTTCTTTGGACTACCGGGCCTGCTGTCGTCTATGCACCTGGTAGGCCGTGAAAGCTCACTTGATATATAC
>JBEPXQ010000317.1:0-3358 GCA_041641835.1 Bacteroidales bacterium | reverse complement strand
CTGAAGCAACCTGAAACAGATACCGGCGCAACCATAGATGCTGATAACTTCGTGGCATGGTGTGTGGCTGCCGTGGAAGGCACGCTAAGCGCAGAACAGCAGAACGAGCTTGACAATTACCTGCAAGAACATCCTGAATTAATTCGGGAATACAAACTGTTTGAAGCCACCAGGCTGCAGCCGGATCAGGAGGTTGTTTTTGAAAATAAGCACGAGTTGAAGCAAATTGCCATCACCGCCGTGAACGGCATTAATGCTTCAAATTATGAATTTATGATGGTGGCACGCCTGGAGGGCGATATGACCACAGCTGAAGCATTTGCTTTCAGCGAATTCATGGAAAAGAATCCTGGTCTGAAACAGGAATATGAATGGATGAGAAAAACAAGGCTGCGCAAGCAACAGGAAGTAACGTATGATTCCAAGCGCAGTTTGAAGAAATTCGTGATCGGTTTTTCACGCCGGACGGTATATTCTTCAGTTGCCGCTGCTGCAGGTATCGCACTGCTTATTGGTTTTTCATGGAATATCCTGTTCCCGCCTGAAACCACTGCTCCGGGCTTTGCCAGCTTAAACCGATCCGAACTGGAAGCACAGAGAACTGTGGTGGTGACTGCAGAGGATCAACAGGCCGCCGAAAACAATACTGGTTCAGCCAATGAGCAGTCGCAGTATGCAGAAGCTTCCGAAGACATAACAACCAAACGTGTTGACGTTTCACAACTGGAAATGATGGCATCAGAAGAAGGGAAGATGCTGGAAGTCGCTCCTGCCGAGCTGTCTCCTGATTACAGAATCTATATCAGGGAACTCTATGACCCCCGCCCACACAGAAACCGGATGGATAATGATGTTATGATGGCTATGGATGAACAGGAAGAGGTGCAGGGACTGGAAGGTATGCTCTGGGATCAGGTGGAAAACTATACCGGTGTGAAAAAGACCAGCGAATTTAACAGCACAAGCAAAAATCTTTTCTGGACAGCTGTTGACCTGGGATTGAAGGGTGTGAACAGCCTCACCGGCAGTGAGCTGGAACTTAAGCGTAAGGTTAGCGGAGAGGGAGAGCTGAAGGGTTATAAGATCAAAAGCAGAAACATCGAAATCTCCAGATCAAGATAATAAGACATATTTTGCACAATTATGAATGATTCAGGGAATTCAAAAAATAATTCTCTGAATTTTTTGTTTATTTTGCATGACCATTAAATCAAATCAATTCCACATGAAGATCTTTCTTACAACAGTCTTGTCGGTATTAGTAATGACAGTTTCAGCGCAGATTACAAATAAAAATATTCTCTTTGTTGGGTTTCAGCAGGAAAATATAATCATCGACAAGTCGGTGGAACAATATGCCAGCAGCAAAGGTATTTCAGCGGCTTCTGTACGTAATCAGATCAATGCTGCAGCCATCAATCAATTCAGGCAGGTAGCCGGAAAAAATAAATATGAAGCACTGGGCCTGGATGACCAGATTTCGCTGCTGTCATCGGAATTTAGTGAGCTTACCAGCCGCGACAGAATAGATAAGATGCAGGAAGAGGAAAAAAGTAAGACACTGCCGGAAATGTTCTTCGGTTTATTCGATCGCAATGTGCCTTCCAGTTATATGTCAGCAAAATTTTCAGAAGACAAAACTGCCCGTATTAAAGCCACCCTTGAGCAGCAGGAAAGTGATTATGCGGTCATCCTGCATAAATACGAGATCAAAAGAAACATCTGGGGACATGCATCCCTGTCCACCCACTTCAGCGTGGTGAATAAAGATGGAGACATTATTTTCGGAGCGCAGCACGTTTATCATGTGGATATGAAAAAGTCTATGAAGAAGGATATCTTCAGCCATCTGATCAGGTCGGGATTCATGGAAACCTACGGTATTATCTTCGACAAGCTTGCCTGAAAACTTTTTATGATAATTTAACGTATCCTGTAACTATTTTACGATGCTCTCCGTCACACCACCAAAGAAACAAACAAAAGGAGAGACACGATGAAAACTCTTATGAAAAATACAGGATTACTGCTGATGGCAATGCTATTTGCGATTTCAGCAAGTGCACAGAAACGACATAATCTGACACCACCATTAGGACTTGATTTTAACAAGCTTTACCTTAAAGGCGTGATGAATGTTGAGCTTATCAAAGGTGATAAGGGCAAAGTTTGGGTTGAATTTGATGGTGAAGCTCCGGAGAAGGTAGAGAAGAAGGTGGAAATGAAATATGATGCCGATTCCAAAGAATTGTACCTGAAAACATCACCCTGGAAAGGTATGAGCAAAGTATATATTCAGTATGTAGAAATAGGCAGGATACATGCTTCCACAGCTGTTGATGTGAGAATGAACGACACTATTGAAGGGGGCCGCCTGGAGGTGAAGGCTGAAGGAGCAAGTGTAGTGAGGCTTAACGTGAATGTTCAGGAACTGGAGTCAGATGCCTCTGGTGCGTCCAACATAAGACTGGACGGCTATGCAAAACTGCATAAAATAGATGCCTCCGGTGCTTCTGACATTAATGCCAGAAAGCTGCTCAGCGAAGATGTGATGGTTGAAGGCTCCGGTGCTGCGGATATGGATATAATAGCCAGAAACTCGGTGAGGGGTAGCATATCAGGAAGCGCAAGCCTTACCAACCATGTAAAGGCTAAAATCAATGAAGTGGAAACGGATGGTGCTGCCCATTATGGAGCAAGACCGGCAGATACCACGCGCTTTAAGATCGGAAAATCACGAGTGATTATCGTGGATAGTGGTGACGATGAAGAGGATGTCCATGTAGATGATCCGGATGATGACCGGGAAGAATTCGACGGCCACTGGGGCGGAATAGAGCTGGGGTTCAACGGATTTGTAAATGCAGATAACAATATGAATCTTCCCGCGGAATACGATTTTCTGACACTAAAAGAAGAAAAATCCATACTTGTAAATATCAACATTTTTGAAAAGAGCTTCAACCTGATCAGGGATCATTTTGGCCTGGTTACCGGTCTTGGTCTGCAGTATAATAACTACAGGTTTGCCAATAATGTGGTGCTGAACAACGACAGCGCGAATATCTACGGATATTATGCTGATGTTCCGGATAGAAATTATGTAAAGAGCAAACTGGTGGTCAACTATGTAACCCTTCCGCTTTTCCTGGAATATACCACCCACGGAAAACATGAATTCCACATTGGTGCCGGTGCAAATTTTGCCTGGAAAATTGGTGACCATTCAAAAAGGGTTTATGAACAGGGAACAGATAAGGAAAAAGTAAAAGATCATGGTGATTTCTACATCCGCCCCTACAAGATAGAGCTGACAGGGCGCATAGGATGGGGCTTTATCCACCTTTTTGGTACCTAT
>JBEPXQ010000316.1:0-3366 GCA_041641835.1 Bacteroidales bacterium | reverse complement strand
CAGCTAATCAAAGCAATAACAAATAGAAAGAAAATCAATTATGAATCGTATTTATGTATTTATACTAATTATTGTGTTTGAAAGTTGCAGCATTGTAAATAATGTAATGACTGAAGAAGAATTTAAAAGTAAGTATGACTTTCAGAAAGCTATTGTTGAAACGAAGAGTTTTTATGATAACCAGTGGATTATGGAGTATTCATATAAAAACAAAAGCTATATTATCAGAGAGTCGATTCCAACGCAAAGCTTTACAGATAAATTTGAAATCTTATTTGATACAAATAATCCTGACAAAAATTATTTAATTCTCTGGCATGAGCCTGTTAAACCCTCAAACGCTAAAGTAGTACATACTATAGGAAAGCTTACATATATTAAAAAATATAAAGACAATATTGCAATAGAATATAAATACACACCTATTCATGCTAAGAAAAAACCAAAAAAAAGATTCGAATTTGTTCCAACAAATTATTTCAGTCAGTTAGAATCAATTTATTCAGGAAATAGAAATGTAATAATTGATTTATACTATGTGCCTGCGGAAAAAGAAGATCGATTTTCCATAAGACCTTTTATTAATCTGAAGCTAACTCTGGGAAAATAGAAACCACCATGAAAGCACCACAGCAGGCCATAACGAAGTTTGAGTACAACCCGCTGGGTGAGCTGCTGCGCAGGATTAAACCGGAAGGTGATCACACGGTTTGTTCTTATAATCTGTTGGGGCAATTATAGAATAATATTGGCACCAAAACCGGAACACGTCTGGCTGCTGAGCTACAGAAAATAACAATTAACAACTCAGCAGATATAACAAAAAAAGAAGCGGAAACGAAAAAAGCCGTCGCGAAATTCGTGACGGCTTTGTGCATTCAGGGTGATTCTGCTGAGGCTCGAACTCAGGACCCTCTGCTTAAAAGGCAGATGCTCTACCAACTGAGCTACAGAATCAGATTTTTTGAAGAACGTTTGGTTGATCTCTCAAACGCGGGTGCAAAGATAAAGACCTTTTTGAACTATGCAAAGGTTTTTCAGGAAAAATTTGAAATTATTCTGCAACCGGCTGTATGCGAGTAAAACAAAATTAAAGATTTTTTTGTTGAAAATTTCGTTGAAGATTTTTCCTTTATTTAATGGCTATGATAAGCTTTTTTGGATTATAATTGTGGTAAATAAAGCATGAATGAAGGATAAGGTAGTAATAATAACGGGAGCATCATCAGGAATAGGCAAAGCACTGGCAGGCGAGTATGCCTCGCGTGGCTCGAAAGTAGTGATGGCTGCGCGTAATGCCGGTAAGTTGGATGAACTGGCCGGTGAGTTGAGGAATAACGGGCACGACGTACTACCGGTGCCCACTGATGTGAGTAAGGAAGAGGATTGTAAAAACCTGATAAAACAAACCCTGGATACCTACGGCAGGATTGATGTGCTTATCAACAATGCCGGGATATCCATGCGTGCTTTATTTGAACAAACCGATCTGGATGTTATCCGCCAGCTGATGGATGTAAATTTCTGGGGAACGGTTTACTGTACAAAATACGCCTTCCCTCACCTGCTGCAGGCACAGGGGTCGGTAGTGGGAGTTTCTTCCATAGCCGGGTATAAAGGCTTGCCGGGCCGCACAGGCTATTCGGCCAGTAAATCGGCCATACACGGTTTTCTGGATGTAATAAGGGTGGAAACACGAAAGAAAGGGTTGCATGTATTACTGGCCTGCCCCGGCTTCACCAGTTCAAACATCAGGAAAACCGCTTTGACACATAACGGTAAACCGCAGGGTGAAACTCCGCGCGATGAAAATAAAATGATGCCTGCAGAAGAAGTGGCACGACATATTTACAAAGCAGTAGTAAAAAGGAAACGCACGCTCACGCTTACCACGGAAGGAAAGCTGACGGTGCTGCTTAACAAGTTTTTCCCGCGTTCGATCGACCGTTTGATATATAATCAGATGGCCAAGGAACCCAATTCTCCTTTTAAATAAAAAGAAGTTTGTTTTTTTAAAATCGACATAGTATATTTAACCTGACTAATTCATTAAGTATAAACCAAAATATCAAGAAAAGAATGAAAAATATCACGCTGGAGATACGCCCCGGCAAAGGTTTCGGAGAGTTAAACTTTACAGACACTGACCAGCAGGTTGTAGAGCTGCTGGGTGAACCCGACACTACTGAAGTGGTAGATGACGAAGAGGAAAATATGAGCACCATCCTTTGGGATTACGTTGACCAGGGATTTTCACTGTTTTTTGAAGGAGAATCAACTGCCCGCTTATCCACGTGCGAAACCGACAATGATAACACCGTGTTGTTTGGCAAAAAGATATTTGATCTAACAGAAGATGAGATTATCGAGTTAATGAAAGAGCACGGTTATAAAAACATCGACCAGGACAAGGAGATCTGGGGTGAGAAGCGTATTTCATTTGACGATGCGCTCATTGATTTCTATTTCAAGAACGATATGCTCATATCGGTCAACTGGGGTGTAGTGATCAATGAAAAGGGCAAAGTAGAATGGTATTAAGTTGATTTCCAGGAGCTGCTCATGGGGTGAAAATCACTGATGGTTTGCCTGAGGAAATCCTTGTCGAGATGCGTATAGATCTCGGTGGTAGTTATTGAACGGTGCCCCAACATTTCCTGCACAGCCCGCAGATTAGCACCTCCTTCCACCAGGTGAGTGGCAAAGCTGTGGCGAAAAGTGTGGGGACTGATGTTTTTGTTCAGCCCTGAAGCTTCATTCAGGCGCTTGATAATTGTGAATATCATTACCCGTGTGAGCTGCTTTCCCCGGCGATTAAGAAAGACAAAATCCTCGTGCCCTTCGGCAATTTTCTGATGAACCCTCACCTGATCAAGGTATATTTCAATTTGCCGGCGGGCAGGAGGGCCTATTGGAATCAGGCGTTCCTTGTCGCCTTTTCCCACTATCCTGACGAAACCTTCCCTGAAAAAAAGGTTTGACATTTTCATATTTACCAGTTCACTCACCCGGAGCCCGCAGCCATATAGTGTTTCAATTATGGCCTTATTCCTCTCTCCTTCCGGTGTACTCCGGTCAATTGCCTCGATGAGTTTTTGTATTTCATCATAAGAGAGTGTATCGGGTAATTTTCTTCCTGTTTGGGGTGCCTGGATCAATTCTGTGGGATCGTTTACAACAACATCTTCCAGTAAAAGAAATCTGAAGAAGCTTTTTATACCTGAGATGATCCGCGCCTGCGAATTGGCAGCAATACCCAGGTCGTTCAGGTGAGAAATAAAATTCCGCAGGTGATCTGCATCCACCTGCTTCACGGAAAGATCAGCTGAGAGCCCGTAAAGATACGCGGTGAGGTGATCTACGTCT
>JBEPXQ010000315.1:0-3371 GCA_041641835.1 Bacteroidales bacterium | reverse complement strand
AATATCATTTTTATGCTTTTGTCAGTGGAGATCATGCTAAATGCAGCCGGACTGGCTTTCGTACTGGCAGGCACGCACTGGCAGCAAGCTGATGGCCAGGTGATGTTTATTTTCATCCTGACCATGGCGGCAGCAGAAGTATCGGTGGGCCTGGCCCTGATTCTGCAAATACATAAAAGGTTTAAGACTCTTGATACAGATAAATTGGATAAAATGAAAGGCTGATCTATGCTTGAATTACTCTGGCTCATACCTGCGTTACCACTTGCTGCATTTTTGCTGCTGGCAATTGCCGGACGCAATATGTCAAAAGCTGTTATCTCACTGGCAGGCACGCTGCCCTCAGGACTGTCTGCTTTGCTGGTTATCATTTTAGGTGCTGGTTTTATGCAAAGTCCTCCTGCAGGTTATGCCTTTTCGCAGACACTCTGGCACTGGTTTTCTGTTGGTAGTTTCAAGCCTGCTATAAGTATGCACCTGGATAGCTTGTCGCTGGTTTTTATATTTATCATAACAGTGGTGGGTTTTCTAATCCAGTTATATTCTTCTTCTTTTATGCAGAAGGAAGAAGCTTATGCCCGCTTTATGGCGTATATGAACCTGTTTATCGGCTCGATGCTCCTGCTGGTACTGGCGGAAAACCTGCTGTTTCTATACCTGGGCTGGGAGGCCGTAGGGCTGTGCAGCTACCTGCTGATCGGTTTCTGGTATAAAGATCCGGCAAACGGTTATGCTGCCCGAAAAGCTTTCATCGTCACCCGGATAGGCGATACTATGCTGGCCATCGGGCTTTTCCTGCTGTTCCGGCAACTTGGGACATTGAACATCCCGGAAATAATCAGCCGCTTTCCACAGGAAGTAACCACCGGTTCACCCATCGCTGTATTTACCTCGCTGATGCTGCTCGGGGGAGCTATTGGCAAATCAGCGCAATTACCACTGCAGGTATGGCTCCCGGATGCCATGGCCGGCCCCTCACCGGTGAGTGCACTTATCCATGCCGCCACTATGGTTACGGCCGGAGTGTATCTCATCACACGAACGTTTGCTGTCTTTGAAGCAGCTCCGGATGTCCAGATGATTACGGCCATCATCGGAGCTGCCACCCTGCTGATTGCAGGATTCAGTGCACTCACGCAAAAAGACATCAAGCGGGTGCTTGCCTACTCCACTATCAGCCAGATTGGTTATATGTTTCTGGCACTGGGGATCGGGGCATATTCAGGCGCGGTGTTTCACTTCTTCACCCATGCTTTTTTCAAGGCCTTGCTGTTTCTCGCTGCCGGGCTGATCATTATGAAGCTTAACGGAGAACATGATATGTTCAAAATGGGTGGCCTCAGAAAATCCATGCCCTTTACTTTTTGGACTTTCCTGGCAGGAGCTGCATCTTTGTCTGCCCTGCCGCTGGTCACAGCCGGATTTTACAGCAAGGATGCCATTATTTGGTACTCCTGGGCCGGGCAACAATCGGATAAGTTGCTATGGATGGCAGCTTTGCTGGGTTCACTGCTAACGGCTCTTTACACTTTCAGAATGGTCTTTATTACTTTTTTCGGAACGGAAACACAGAAACCGAACGGAAGAACTTCAGCTAATATTCGTATTCCACTTATCATTCTGGCCGCTTTTTCACTGCTCGCCGGGTTCATAAACCTCCCCCATAATTTTGGTGGTCTGCATCTGCTTTCGGATTTCCTGCACCAGAAGCTGCCGGAAGTTCCAGCCATGCAAAACACAGGAATGGAAAGCCTGATGCAGCTCATTTCATCAGCCGTTGTGCTAGTGGGAATCTTTCTGGCCTGGCTTTTTTATCAGAAGAAACCACAGGCGGCTGACAGTTTTAAAAATGCCGCCCTTTATCGCTTTTGGGCATCTGGCTGGGGGTTCGACAGGATGTATGATGTGCTTTTTGTGCGTCCGTTCTTAGTGATCTCGAATAGAAATAAACATGACATTATTGATTATATCAGCACAGGAATTACAGAGCTGCAACTGTGGCTTCACAGGATGCTGAGCAAAACACAAAACGGCAGGATGAGGTGGTATGCCATGAGTCTGGTTGCCGGTTCCATTCTGGCCGTTGTAATTCTGTTATTCAGAAAATAAAAAACTATTATGATACTGATTTGGTTAATTATCATATTACTTGCAGGAGGCCTGCTGGCATGGATAGCCGGAAGATATAGTTCGCTTGCGTGCAGGATCATCAGCCTTATTGCCGTTTCTGCCGGCTTCCTGATCAGCCTGATCCTTTGGATCAACTACAATCCTTCACTGGATTCCAGCCACAGCCAATGGATACAGGAGATCCGGATAGATTGGATTCCAGCATTTGGCATCAGCTTTCATTTGGCCATGGACGGGCTCAGCCTTATCCTCACAGCACTGACCATGTTTCTGGGGATCATTTCAGTTCTGGCATCCTGGAAGGAAATCACACATAAAACCGGTTTTTTCCACTTTAATTTGCTTTGGGTATTGGCAGGTATCACCGGTGTTTTCCTGGCCATGGACCTGTTCCTGTTCTATTTTTTCTGGGAAGTAATGCTGATCCCCATGTACTTTATCATTGCCATTTGGGGTCATGAAAACAGGAAAAAAGCAGCATACAAATTTTTTATTTACACCCAGGCCGGCGGATTACTGATGTTCGTATCCATACTGGCATTGTATTTCATCAATGCCTCCTACAGCGGAGTTTATTCCTTTAATTATGCTGAATTATCCGGACTGATGTTTAGCACCACTACCGGAAAGTGGATCATGGGCGGCTTTCTGATTGCCTTTCTGGTTAAGCTGCCGGCTATTCCGCTGCACAACTGGCTACCGGATGCACACACGCAGGCACCCACTGCCGGCAGCGTGATTTTGGCGGGGCTGTTACTGAAAACCGGAGCTTATGGTCTCTTACGATTTATCCTGCCACTGTTTCCCGATGAAGCATCATGGATCAGCCCGGCAGCAATGATACTTGGGGTTGCAGGCATACTCTACGGGGCTAAAATGGCTTTTGCCCAAACTGACCTGAAGCGGATGGTGGCCTATACCAGCATCAGCCACATGGGATTTATCCTGCTGGGTGTTTTTAGTTTCACTGAAATGGCTTTAAAAGGAGTGGTGATGCAGATGGTTACCCATGGTATCAGCACAGGCGCTTTGTTCATGATTGCCGGCTCACTGCAGGACAGGCTTCATACCAGGGATATCAGGAAAATGGGAGGTTTTCTATCAAAGGCCCCGCGGATGAGCGGAATCGCCCTGATATTTATCCTGGCTTCATTGGGTTTGCCCGGCCTGGGAAACTTTATCGCTGAATTCCTGATACTGATGGGTGCCTTTAGCGCACATCCGGTAATTACAATTGTAGG
>JBEPXQ010000314.1:0-3394 GCA_041641835.1 Bacteroidales bacterium | reverse complement strand
ACACCAGTGCCCCGGCTTCCTTGAAAACGCGGATCAGCCCTTCGCCCATGGCCTGCTTCCATATGTCGTCGGTGGTGGGTACGATCTTAAGAACCACACCCGGCGCTACCTTGCGGTTTTTCAGTATGGCAGCGGTCACCCTCAGGTCTTCCATCCTGCCATTGGTGCAGGAGCCAATGAAGGCCGAGTCGATTTTGGTGCGCTCCAGGTGCTTCAGGGCCACATCATCATGCGGGTGCCCGGGCCGCGCCACCATTGGCTCAAACGCTTCAATGTTAATCTCATATTCCTTATGATAGCCGGCATTATCATCAGGAGCTATTATGCGGTATTCATTTCCTGAGCGGCCCCTGAGCTCCTCAATGATCTTTTGATTGGGTGCAAACAGCAGGCTGATGGCGCCCATTTCAGTTCCCATGGAAGCAATGGTGATGCGTTCATCCAGGGAGAGATGCTCTATGGCATCACCGCTGAATTCCACGGCATAGCCCAGCAGCTCGCTGGCGCCAAAGCGCGACAGCAGATTCAAAACGATGTCTTTTGCCGTAACATCAGCCGGACGACGGCCTTTGAAGTTCAGCCTTACCGACTGCGGCACCTTAAACCAGATGGAACCGTGTGCCCATACTGCGGCCATGTCTTTGTCGCCCAGCCCCTGACCAAAGGCTCCGATGGCTCCCATGATATTTGAATGGGAATCGGTGGAAACAAACGTGCTGCCGGGCCACACCAGCCCATTGTCTATCGCCTGATGGGTTCCAATGCCCATATTGATATCATATACCCGGATATTGTTTTTGCGGGCATACATGCGGCAATATTGCTGGTTGGCGGCATATTTCTGATCACTACCACCGGGATTGGTATCGAAGGTAAAAAATGTCTTGTTGGGATCATCAACTGTAAGCTTGTTGTTTTCAAGGTTTTTGACCACATTGGCGCCGCCAAAATCGCGGGCCACGCGGGTATCTATTTCAATATCAATGATCTGTCCCGGCTTTACTTCATCCACTTTGGAATGATCTGCCAGTATCTTTTCGATTAAGGTTTTTCCCATGTTTACTTGGCTTTTTCGTGAGGGTTTACTTATTGATTTGCAGGCGCTCTTTAAAGGGCAGGAAGGTCATAAAATCGGCATGATGCACCAGGTAAGCTTCGGTGGTGCGTTTCACCATATTTCCTTCCCCGGCGTGAGTGGCGATGATGTGGCATACTTCCGCGGGCACACCGGCCTCTTCGGCCAGGGACACGCCGCTGAAAGGATGGCGCAGGTACTTACCATAGGTACCTTGCTTCGCGTTACCGTCATCATCCAGCACATATTCCAGCAGCTTACCCACATCGGCCAGTATAGCACCGGCAATCAACACATCCATATCGGCAGTGAGCTCGCCATGATACATACTGTTGATCTTTTCCCCGGCATCACGGGCAATGTGAACCACAGAGCGTTTGTGATCCATGAAAGTAACCTTAAGATCGGGACCGGCAAGCAGTGTAAATGGTATGCGCTTAAGGTCACCGGCAGTGAGCACACTGCGCGTGAGAGCCAGTTCCCAGGTGCGTGCTGTTTTGTTTCTCAGGTCTTGATCATTTATCCATTCCAGTTCGGGCCATAATTCGTAAACGTCCTTGTTCATAATTTTTTCTTTTTGATATAAAAAGCCGGAATCCTGTAATGCAGGTCCCGGCTTTTCTTTTGGGGTTAATTATAATTTACTGATAACAGCGTCCGCCATTTGCTCTGTGGTTGCTGCTCCCTGCTTGATAACACCGGGGCTGCCCTTGAGCTTCATCATGTCATAGGTGCGCACCTTTCCTTCTGCAATCACCTCAGCCACTGCACTTCTGATGCGGGCAGCTATCTCATTTTCTCCCACGTGATCCAGCATCATACAAGCGGATGCGATCATGGCAATGGGATTGGTGATAGACACGTCATAGTCTGCATACTTGGGTGCTGAACCATGCGTGGGTTCAAACACGCCTATGCCGCTTTCAGGGTTGATCTGTGCCGAGCAGGCAAAGCCGAGGCCGCCGATGAGGCCGGCAAAGCCGTCGGAAACAATATCGCCGAACATATTTCCGGATACGATCACCCCGTAATCTTCCGGGCTTTTCGTGAGCCACATCATCTGGGCGTCTATATTGGTATTCCACAGTTCGATGGTTGGATATTCCTTAACCTGCAGGCGCTTGGCCATGGCATACATCATACCGGAGGTTTCCCTGATCACATTGGGCTTTTCGCATACGGTAACAGAACGGTAGCCATATTTTTTGGCGTGCTCAAAAGCGGCTCGCAGTATTCTTTCGGTAGCTTGTTGTGTGAATATCCTGGTGGAAACGGATATCTCCTCGCGCTTCACGTGTCCGAAATTCTTTTTAAACTTCGGATGTGTCATCAGCGCGTTATATACCTCAGCCGGCGGGTCAGACCATTCCACACCACCGTAAAGGCCTTCGGTGTTCTGACGGAAAATAACGGCATCAATTTCCGGTTCGTCTATGCCGCCTTTTCCATCGCGACGGATGAAATTCAGCGGGTTGCCCTTGTAGGTTTTGCAGGGGCGCTGACAGATATCCAGGTTAAAATGTTGCCTGAGGCCCACTATGGGACTGGCATACACCAGGTGCTTGTCTTTAAGCTCGCCTGACAGCTCCTCCACTGCCGCATCTTTGGGTTTGGATGTAATAGCACCAAACAG
This sequence comes from Bacteroidales bacterium, assembly GCA_041641835.1. Taxonomy (GTDB): domain Bacteria; phylum Bacteroidota; class Bacteroidia; order Bacteroidales; family PWNQ01; genus PWNQ01. The sequence continues at coordinate 686 of JBEPXQ010000314.1, read as the reverse complement.
CGCCACTTTGTGCTTTTCTATCAAATCAATGGTGCGCTGTGGCAATGGATTTCCTTCTTTTTTCCAGAATTCCCACCCAATGTCACCTTCCACGTATTCTGCATCAAACCCGGCTGCATCCAGCACTCTGATGGCCTGTTCCAGAACAACTCCGCCTATCCCGTCACCGGGAAGCTTAACAATCGTACGTTTTGTCATAAATAACTATGTTTTGAGGTTTTCTTCGAGTTTCAAATATACAATATTTATGATAGAAAAAAGAATGAGAAGAATTTTGCTATTTTCGTGGGTTCTAAACTGCATAGCTATGCAGATAAAGGAAAAACGCTTAGCGTATTGCTTAAATAAAACATTTGAAATATGCAGAAGATAAGCACGGTACAGGAAAAAATTGAGTCCGGGTTCAGGCAACAGGTACAAAAGGATAAAAAGGTTGAAAATGCTTACCTGTTGGTATATTCAGAAAAGCTGGGTATCGACCTAAATATAGCAGAAGGAAACACCGGCAAAATAAAGGCGAATCCAAAGCAGGCCAATCATCTGGCTTCAGTGGGCAAATTATTTACAGCTACTGTTATCGGGATGCTTTACGATAAGGGGCTGTTGGATTTTGATGATAAAATTAAAAAATACCTGGATGCAGGCCTGATGCACAACTTGCACATTTATAAGGGTCGCGACTATTC
>JBEPXQ010000313.1:2995-3408 GCA_041641835.1 Bacteroidales bacterium | reverse complement strand
GGAATAAGGGTGCATGGTCTAAGTGCGGTAATAAGGTCATAACCGCGGGCCAGCGTTCTCTTTACTAATTTATCCATGTGCCCTTTCATCAGGTCATCGGGATGTTTATCATCGGAGCAGAACATCACCTCATCAGGATGTTCCTTAAGCAGTGGTATCAGGTCATCATAATTTTTAGCTGCACTGCCTTCCCTGATCTGGATTTTCATGCCGGCTTTGATTTTTTCCTGAGCTTCTTCCAGGGTAAAGCATTCATGATCGGTTGATATTCCTGCTGAAGCATATTTTTCAGCCTGCCTGCCTTTTAGTCCCGGGGCATGTCCATCCACAGGTTTATGCTGCTCTGTAGCGGCAGCTATTTTCTCCATCACCTGCCGGTCATGGTTCAGCACACCCGGGAAGTTCATCATTTC
>JBEPXQ010000313.1:0-2985 GCA_041641835.1 Bacteroidales bacterium | reverse complement strand
CAGGTATTTCACTTCATCCCGTTTCAGAAGTTCCCTGATGCTGTCAGCATCCAGTTCGGCGCCGGAGGTTTCAAAGGGTGTGGCCGGCACACAGGATGGAGCACCGAAGAAAAACCTGAAGGGAACTTTTTTCCCGTTACGGATCATAAAATCCACACCTTCCTTACCCAAAACATTGGCAATTTCGTGTGGGTCGGATACAGTTGCCACCGTACCATGAGTTACTGCTATCCTGGCAAATTCCGAAGGCACCAGCATGGAGCTTTCAATATGGACATGCGCATCAATCAGCCCGGGCAGGATATACTGGTTTTTCACCTCTTCGCCGGGCAGTTCATTCACCGATATGATTTTGCCTTTCTCAAGGGCAATTTCGCCGGGAAATATCCTTTTCCCGACCACATCCACGATCATTCCTGTGATTTTTTCAGAAGTATTCATAATAGTGTTATTTTGGTTTAGCCAGCTTATTGGCCAGTTGACCGCAGGCTGCATCTATGTCTTTACCACGGCTTCTTCTCACATTTACTATGATGTTGATCTTTTCGCGCAAAAATTCCACAAACCGCTCCATTTCTGGTATGTCAGCCTTTTGCAGGAAGGAGCGCTCCACCGGGTTGTACTCAATGATGTTGACCTTAACCGGGAAGTGCTTACAGAAAGAAGCCAGTTCGCTGGCATCCTGAAGCGAATCATTAAAATCTTTAAACAGAATGTATTCTATGGTTATTCTCTGACTTGTTTTTTCGTGATAATATTCCAGTGCGCTTATCAGCTCCTTCAAAGGATTTCGACGGTTTAGCGGAATAATCTTGTCGCGCTTTTCATCATTGGCAACGTGTAATGATAAAGCCAGATTTATTTTCAGGTCTTCATCCGCCAGCATTTTAATCTTGTCGGGCAGGCCTACAGTAGAAAGTGTAATTCTTTTAGGTGACATTCCCAGCCCTTTTTCTGAAGTTAGCTTACGCACGGAATCCACCACATTATCATAATTGACCAGTGGTTCACCCATGCCCATATAAACAATATTCGACAGCGACTGCTGATATTTTTCCCGGGCCAGTTTATCAATGCCTGTTACCTGGTCCACGATTTCATCGGGGTGGAGGTTTCTTTTCAGGCCAAGGCCCGCAGTTGCGCAAAATTTGCAACCAAGGTGGCAGCCCACCTGTGAGGATATGCAGGCAGTCATCCGCTCGCGTGAAGGGATGAGCACTCCTTCTACTATGCTGCCGTCTTCCAGCTTAAAAGCCACTTTTATTGTACTGTCTTCACTCTTTTGAGTGCTGGATATCTCAGCACGCTGTATATAGAATTCATCAGACAGCATTTGCCGCATATCCTTTGATAAATTGGTCATATCATCAAAGGAAGCGGCATTTTTCTGCCATAGCCATTCAATTAATTGCTTAATCCGGAATTTCTTTGCTCCCTTTTCCAGGAGATATTTTTCCAGTTCTTTTTCCGGAATTCTTCTTATGTTTCTTTTTTCTTTCATCAATGCAAAAATAGTCATTTTCACCCGGATAGCAGTTGAGGAACTTCAGAATAAAAAACCCGGTGTTAATCAAACACCGGGTTCAACAGCTAAGTTGCTTTTTTTATTTTCTGATAAATTTCCTTAATTCCCTTCCTGATTCGCTTTCAGCAACAATCAGGTAAACACCGGCAGGTAATCCGCCCGTTTTTAGTGTTATTTCATTTGTTCCGCTTTGGAGAATAAATTTTTCTGATGCACTCACTTTCCTTCCTGAAGCATCCAGGACAGCAATGTCCAGGGTTTGGTTTTCTTTTGAAGAGATGCTGCAATTTATTACCTCAGTGGCAGGATTGGGGTAAATCCTACTGATGGAAAAGTTGCGGTTCATGTTAAACATCCTTTCCACAGACAGGCTGTTCTTATCAATAAAAGCTGTGTAGATATCCATGTCTCCGTCGTTTTTTCTGCCGTCAGCCCACACCGGGATGATATAATTATTAGTGGATAACATGGCATTATATTCACCCACGCCAAATTCGTTATTCAAATAACCTACGGTTGAAAAATCGGTTGACATGGTAGTGATGCGTGTATTGCCGCCGAAAGACTGTCCGTTATTAAATGAGCTGGCAATATAATAATCGGTGTTTATATTGAGTGAATCATCATCGCGCCTGTCATACCATGATATGTCAATTCTTCCATCAGGAGATACATTAATGGAAGAATAAAACTGATGCGAGATCTGGTTAGTGTCATTGTTGATGATCACTGGAGCATCAAAGGTGGCGCCTCCGTCGGAGGAGCGGCAGAAATAAACGTCAAGGCCATCGGTTTGCTTTTGTATGGTTCCGTTACCGGTCCATGTTATATAAACATGATTTGAATTGGGGGAGGCGGCATTATAAATTGAAGGATAAAGCCTGTCATCGGATATGCCATCTACCGAAGCTGTAGTTTGCCCCTGGGAATATTGTGGCATTTGAATGTCTGAAACCTTAGCCGGTGTAGTAAAAGTTTGTGCACCATCATCCGAATAGCAGTGATAAACTCCATAATTGGTGTAGTCCGTGGATCCAAAAAAGCTCACTTGCACACGGCCATTTTCACCAACGCTGATGGAGGCAAACTGAACCAGGGTGAAATTGCTTCCGGTTACATAGGTTTTTACTGTATCGAATTGATTAGCGGTGGCTTCTTTTCTTGCCACGGTGATAGTATAGGCCTGCGAATTGACATCAATTTCCACATAGCTTACATAAAGCGAATTGTAATAAGATGAAGAGGGATTCCGGTCAACCGCCATCCATTGCTTGTCGGATAAGGGCCCGTCAAAACTAAAGGAATTGAGGTTACCAAAGGACTTACATATGGTTTGTGTGGTGTCGAAATTCCAGGTCTGACCGTTATCATCAGAATAGGCCCAGTATAAGCCCCAGGTGGTTTTGGATACATCCATTCCTCTTATGCTAAGGTCGATCCATGACATATAAACCCTGCCA
>JBEPXQ010000312.1:0-3417 GCA_041641835.1 Bacteroidales bacterium | reverse complement strand
CGACAACAAACTCAAGCCTGATGAAATTCAGGGTGGTACATTTACTGTGACCAATCTCGGCTCATTTGGTAATATTACCGGATCACCCATCATTAACCAGCCGCAGGTTGCCATACTGGCACTGGGCGCCATCAGGAAAAAACCAGTGGTTATTGAAACTGATGAAGGTGACGTTATTGGTATCCGCCACAGGATGATACTTTCATTAGCCTACGACCACCGTGTGGTTGATGGAGCCATGGGCGGACTTTACCTGGCTAAAGTAGCCGAGTATCTCGAGAATTTCGATACGAACAGAAATATCTAATACAGGATTCAACAACCTGAAAGAGGATGTATCAAACTGTTTTAAAAACAGTTTAACTTCATCAGTTTTTTGAATAATTGAACTTTGTTCTTCTGATGAATAATTGATACCTCCTCTTTTTTTTGGTTTTGTCAAAAAAGCATTACTTTTAACCAAATCAAATCCGGAGCGGTATGATGCCCGGATACATCAGGTGAATAAAGATCAAATGCATAGACTGCTACCCATACTTTTCATTCTGCTTGCCGGCAACCATGCTATTGCACAGGAGTTTGAACCATATGAAGAGGGCGGCAATGAAAAATTTGCCTCCTACTGCATGGAGTTCCACAATTACCGTGAAGCGCTGGTGGAATACACGGCACTTTTTAAAACCAACCCGGAAAATTACTTTTACCGGCACCAGATCGCCCGTTGCCATTACCACATCAATGAGGACAAGTCAAAAGCCGTCCCCATACTAAAGGAGCTTTTAAAAAATGAAGCATATCAGGAGCCCGAACTGCTTTACGACCTGGGGCGCACTTACCTGGCGCTTGACAGCGTGGCTCTGGCGCGGCAGGCCTTTGGTGAATACCTGCAAATGAAACCCATGGATAACAACAGGCTACCGGCTGCGCTTTACCTTCAGATGTGCCGCACTGCCGACAGCCTGATGAAAAATCCTTTGAATATCAAGATTGAAAATGCCGGTGAAAATATCAATTCGGAATATGCTGAATTGTTTCCCATGACCATTGCTGATGAGTCATATCTGTTGTTCACCGCCCGTCACAAGCAAAACACCGGCAGTTATATCACCCTTTACGGGAAATATAATGCCGATGTATGGGCCAGCCGGTTTTACAGTGAAGAATGGCGCCGCGCCAGGCATGTAAGGGGCTCCGTTAATACTAAATACAGCGATTACGGCGTGTGTATGACCTCCGATGGCAAACGTCTGTTGCTTGTCTTCGACCCGGAAGAAGAGAGCAGATTCCTGGTGCACGCCAACAGGCAACGCCGTAATTTTGAAAGACCAGACCCCTTTCCCGAGGCCACCGTGAACCAGCCTAACCTGGATATTAACGGAGGCTGGATCACCAAAACCGGCGACTTTTTAATCTTATCCGCCAGGAATAAAGAAAATGATGTGGGATACGATCTTTACACCAGCAGGCTGTTACCCAATAACAAATGGTCAGTACCCGAGGTGATGGGGCCCGATATCAATACTCCATATAATGATGCTTTTCCCTACCTTACTCCTGACGAAAAGCATCTGATATTTGCTTCGGAAGGCCACAATTCCATGGGCGGTTATGATTTGGTCATCACTCCATTTTCAACTGACTCAGGACATGTCTTTAATGTCAGAAATATGGGTTATCCAATAAATAGCACCATTGACGATAAAAGTATTTCCTTTGCAGGGAAGATGCGCTATGCTTACAAATCATACCTGCGAAAGGACGGCTTCGGAAATATGGATATATACCGGCTTACATTTGTGGATTCACTGGCAGATTATTCCATCATCCGGGGAAAAATAACGATGGATACACTAACGCAGAACTGGAGGTTTATGCTGCGTGATTCCCTCATCAGCCGCGATTCCCTTAAAGTGATCTCTCCTTACAACAAGGTAAAGATAACCGCCGTAAATGTAACGACCGGTGAAAAAGCAGGTAGCTACAAGCCTGATTATCTAAACGGCAATTACAATATAGCTGTGCCACCAGGCAAATACCGCATAGTGGTGAGCCTGCCGGCTTATCTTACGGAGGAATTTGAAATAGACATATCCGACCGTTCAAACCGCGACAAGGTATTAATCAAAGATATTCATCTTAAAATCAAAGACAAATAACCGAATTATGGATCTTAATCTAACCAAGCCCATTGTATTTTTCGACCTGGAAACTACGGGAACCAATGTAATTAAAGACAGAATTGTGGAAATTAGCCTGCTGAAAGTCCACACCGATGGCAAGGAAGAGTGGTTTACCCAGCGTGTTAACCCCGGAATCCCTGTTTCAGAGGAATCGGAAAGAGTGCACGGGCTTTCCAACGAAATACTTAAAGATGAACCTGCATTCGGGCAGATTGCTTCCAGAGTGGCTTCATTCATTGGCAGCAGCGACCTGGGAGGATATAACCTTACCAAATTTGATGTACCACTGCTCGTGGAGGAATTTCTAAGAAATGACATTGACTTTGAAATGAAGAACCGTAAGATTGTTGATGTTCAGAATATATTTCATAAAATGGAGCAGCGCACATTAAAGGCTGCCTATAAGTTCTATTGCGATCAGGTGCTGGAAAATGCCCACAGCGCAGAGGCTGATACTGCAGCTACCTACGAGATACTCAAATCCATGCTGGAAAAATATGAAAATGCCGACTATGAAGACCGTGATGGTAATGTTTCCAGACCAGTGATAAATGATATGGATGCGCTGGACGAGTTTTCAAAATTCCATCGTAATGCCGACCTGATGGGCCAGATCGTATTTGATGATAAAAATCGCGAAGTATTCAACTTCGGCAAATACAGGGGAAAATTAGTGGAGGAAGTATTTCGCAAAGAACCGCAGTACTACGACTGGATGATGAAATCAGACTTCCCCAACAGCACTAAAAAGCTCATTACAGCCATTAAATTGCGCGGATTTAATAAGGACTCTGTGAATATCGGATAGCCATGAAAATTATCTGTATCGGGCGCAATTATCGTGAGCATGCTGACGAAATGCACAGTGTTGTGCCAAAAGAGCCGCTGTTTTTCATGAAACCGGAGTCCGCTCTGCTCAAGAGAAACAGGCCGTTCTTCTACCCTGATTTTTCCAGCGAAATTCATTACGAGCTGGAACTGGTGATCCGGATAAACAAGGTGGGAAAAAATATCAGCAAAAAATTCGCCCACAACTATTATAATGAGGTTGCGCTGGGAATAGATTTTACTGCACGCGACCTGCAGCGAAAATGCAAAGAGAATGGAATTCCCTGGGAGATCGCAAAGGGATTCGACTGGTCAGCAGCACTTAGCAAGTTCACAACCCTGGAAAAGACTTTTCCGGTTGATCTGGACTTTAAATTGTTGAAAAACGGTGATAAAGTCCAGCAGGGGC
>JBEPXQ010000311.1:0-3428 GCA_041641835.1 Bacteroidales bacterium | reverse complement strand
GCTCACAGTGAGGGCAAAAAGTGCCGGATCGCATCAGGGAAAAGGCTGGGAGGAGTTTACTAATGCAGTTATAGCAAAACTATCAAGATATCGCTCTAATCTCGTTTTTCTACTGTGGGGTAATTTTGCCAGGGCAAAAAAAGAACTGATAGATACTAAAAAGCATCACGTACTGGAAGCACCACACCCTTCACCTTTTTCAGCTAACCGTGGCTTCTTCGGATGTGATCATTTCAAAAAAACCAATGAAATTCTTCAAGCACAGGGGCAAAAACCAATCAACTGGAATGTGGAATAAAAGCCTGCTGCTTTTTCTGTTGCTTTTTATTTCGTTCCATATACAGGCCCAACATAAGCTAATACTCTACATTTCCGACACCACTCAACAGGAAATATCACTGCGCGGTGGTAATGCTGAGGTGTTTCAGTATCTTGATAAACTCACCAGTGAATACAGAGATCAGGGATTTATAACTGCCGGTATCGACAGCATCATCCCTGGTAATGACAGTACATTAGCATACATTCACAAAGGCAGAACCTGGAAATTTGAATCTGCTGTTATCACAGGGAAGGGCGAAATTCAGAAAGATACATCCGCATATAATTCCTGGGAGGCTGTGGAAACCCATATCGACAGTGTTTTGAAGTGGAACAGGAATAATGGCTATCCATTTGCTTCAGCAATATCTATGGTGAAAGATATAAGTACGGATAACCGCATCCAATTGGAAGTAACTATCCGAAAGGGCCGCAGGATCACCCTCGACACCCTGATGACCCAGCAGGAAGACCCTCCGCTCTCAGCTTCCTTTTTGTATGCATTTTTAGATATCCGCAAAGGTGAACCCTTTAGTGAAAAGAAAATCAGTGGATTCAGAAATAAAATCAGCAAACTGGAATTTGTGGAAGTAGTTGCAGGCCCTACTCTGTTATTTAAAGGTGATGAAGTTACAATTAAGCTAAAACTTAAAACAAAAGCAGCCAGTTCCTTTGATGGCATTATCGGCTTCACCACTGGCAATGAAGACAAGCTGGAGCTTAGTGGAAAAGCCATGATCGACCTGGTAAACAGCCTCAGCAACGGCGAACGCATTCATATCAACTGGTCAGCACCGGGAAACAAGAGCCAGTCGTTACAGATCAGTGCAGCTATTCCTTACTTGCTGGGCACACCATTTGGTGTGAGCACCAGCTTTAACCTTTACAAACAGGACAGCAGTTATGTGAACCTTGATTTCAGAGCTGGCATACAATACCGCTTCAGCTATAACCACCTGATAGAAGCTTTTTACCATCATGAATCATCCAACGTGATCAGCTACTCATCATCAACAGCCAACAACCTGGATTACAGCGCAGGGAGCTTTGGCATAGGCTACAGCTATACAGACCTGGATGCCCTGATAATGCCCCGCAAGGGCTGGAAATTTTCAGCTGAGTTCAGTGGTGGTAAGAGACAAATTGAAAGAGATGCTGCCTACCCTGATGAGTTTTACGATACCCTAAATATGAAATCACGGCAGGCAAGAATACACCTGCTGGGTGAACGTTATTTTAATCCTGCTACGCGCTCCGTAATTTTAATCAGAAATATTACAAATTATCTGCAGGTAGAAAACATTACCTCCAACCAACTTTACAGACTGGGAGGCATAAACAGCCTGAAAGGTTTTGATGAAGATATTTTCAGGGCGTCAGCCTACTCGCTGCTTCATCTGGAGTACAGGTTTTTGCTGGAGCAACGTTCGTATCTTGCAGCATTCTGGAACGGAGCAGCCATGCTTGATCAGGATAATGACTTAAATTATCCAATGGGCTTTGGTGCAGGCATTGCTTTTCAGACGGCTGCCGGGATATTTAACCTGTATTATGCACTTGGCAAAAATGAAGGCGAAGCAGTTCTGTTCAGAAACTCAAAGATCCATTTTGGTTATATCAGCAGGTTCTGAAAATTTTTTCTATCACAGGAAATAATCAGCTGTCCAGCCAGCTTTTAAAAGCAGCGGCACGCTCCACACTTACCATGGTATCACTCCCGGAAGTTGAATCGGGTTTAAGGACCAGCTTCACCCTGTTGCGCGAATAGGCCAGCATGCTCTCTATAGCATCCATATTAATGATGTATTTCCTGTTTATCCTGAAAAACCTGTGCGGGTCGAGCAGTTGTTCCAATGCTGAGAGTGATTTCTCCAGGGGTGAATCTTCTCCTGAAAATGTTTTCAGAAATGTGCTTTTTTCCATGGAATAGAAATAAGCTATATCTTTCACGTCCACCTTCTTGATCCTCATCCCCGATTGTATTAAAAATCTTTCCTTATAAGCAGCTTCTGATTTTATATCCTGGATGAGGCTTTGAAAATCTACATTAAAAGCTGATCGCAGCGACTGGTACTTTTGAAGTGCTGCTTTAAGATCATCTTTTTTGATGGGCTTTAACAGGTAATCCACGCTGTTTAATTCAAAAGCCTTAATGGCATATTCGTTGAAAGCTGTGGTAAAAATAATTTCCGGCTCATAATTGAGTAATTCCAGCATTTCAAATCCATTGAGCTTCGGCATTTGGATATCCAAAAACACCAGATCGGGACGCTTATCATTAATAGCCACGGCGCCTTTAAATCCGTCCTCACATTCGTCAACCAGTTCTATTTCAGGATATTCCATTAAAAAATTCTTGATCAGGGACCTTCCCAGTTCTTCGTCTTCTACAATAATGGCTTTAATCTTTTCCATTGGTATCTTGTGTTTTATGAATTTGTTGCCGGGGAATAAATAGATTAACTGTAAAAGTGGTTTCAGTTTTTTCGATTTTCATTAGATCAGGCCGTCCATAGATCAGTTGTAACCGCTTTGAGATGTTTAGCAATCCATAACCTTCACCTCTTTTGGTGATAAAATCAGGTTCGTACGAATTGCTCACTTTCACTTTCAGCATATTGTTCTGGTTCTTACAAGCAATGGTAATACTGGATGGATCGGTGCTTTCATACACCCCATATTTAATAGCATTTTCGATAATGGGTTGCAAAATCAATGCCGGCAAATGGGCATTTTTACATTCCTGATGAATTTCTTTTTCGATATTCAGCCGCGAGCCGAACCGTATTTTTTCAATTTCCAGGTATTTGTTTATATTATTCAGTTCATTTTCAAGGGTTACCATATGATCATCTTTCTTGGCCAGGCTGTACCGCATAAACTCCGATAGTTTGATTACCATATCCTGGGCTTTTTCCGGCATGATCATCGTAAGAGAACTTATCGAGTTCAATGCATTGAAGAGGAAATGAGGATTGATTTGCGACTTCAATGTTTTTAATTCGGTTTCTTTGATCAAGGCACGTAATTCCGTTTCTTTTTCCTGTTTTTCACGATAATTCTTGTAATAGATTACCAGGTAATAAAACAATACGATAAGCGAGTAC
>JBEPXQ010000310.1:0-3440 GCA_041641835.1 Bacteroidales bacterium | reverse complement strand
GTTGGAAAAACTACCGTGGCCCGGCTACTGGCCAAAACATTAAACTGCACATCTGTTACCAATGACACTGAGCCATGCAATGAGTGTGACTCCTGCAGATCATTTAACAAATCTTCATCTTTTAATGTACATGAGCTTGATGCTGCTTCCAATAACTCGGTGGAAGATATCCGCAGCCTGGTGGACCAGGTAAGGATTCCGCCGCAGGCAGGTGCATATAAAGTTTACATCATTGATGAGGTTCATATGCTTTCCACTTCTGCATTCAACGCCTTTTTGAAAACCCTGGAAGAGCCTCCCTCCTACGCCAAATTTATTTTGGCAACCACTGAAAAACACAAGATCATTCCTACCATATTATCCAGATGCCAGTCGTATGATTTCCATCGCATTCCTGTGGATCAGATCAGGGATCACCTGCTTGGTGTAGCGGAGGCAGAAAATGTAACAGCTGAAGTGCCCGCCCTGCAAATGATAGCTCAAAAAGCCGATGGTGCTCTGCGTGATGCACTTTCTATTTTTGACCAGGTTGTGAACTTTGCAGGTGGAAACGTTACCTATCAGCATGTGATTGAAAACCTTAACATCCTGGATTATGATTATTACTTCCGGCTGACGGACAATTTACTGGAAGGCAGTGCTCATGACAGTCTGCTGCTGTATGAAGAGATCACGGTGAAAGGCTTTGCCGGACAGCAATTCCTTAGCGGACTGGGAAATCACTTCAGGAACCTGCTGGTGTGCCGCGATGAAAGAACCGTGAGATTGCTGGAGGTTGGTGAAGATATAAGGCAACGCTACCTGGAAACTGCCGTAAAATTTCAAACCGCTGACCTGCTGAAAATGATCGCTATAGTTAACAAGGCCGATCTGGCTTACCGCAGTGCAAACAATAAAAGGCTGCAGGTGGAGTTGGCTTTATTGCAGGCTGGTTCGGTTATCTCGGATCAAAAAAAAACTCCAGTAGTAAATGAAGAAAAACAACAGCTAAACAAACCGCCTGATAAACCGGCAGCTAAACCCGAAACGCAGCACGGGCCTGAAGAAACAAAAATCAAAACCCCGGACCTTGCTCCTGATATCAGCAATAAAAAAACACAAAAAAAAGCTGATAATACTTCGGAGAAACCTCAGGTACCTTCGGGTTCTGTAAAAATAAAGAAGAGAAGCAATGGTATTACTTCCATTTCTCTGAAAGATCAGGCACCTGATAAAACTGCCAAAGAAGAACAGGAAGATATCGACAAGGTACCTGAAGGCCCGGTAAAATCAGTGGATGCGGAGGAACTTAAAGAGGCACTGGAAGCATATGCGATACAGGAAGCAGAGCAAAAGCCTTCATTTGTTACTGACATAAAAAGGAGCGAACCGAAAATAATCGAGGAAGCTACTGTGGAACTGCTCTTAACAAATAAAATCTATGCAGAAGCTGATTATATATTAGATTTGCAGCGCTTTTTGAGGGAAAAACTGAAAAACCCCTTTATTAAACTTGTTACAGAAATTCAGGTTGAAAAAGCCACCAATAAAGTATTCACTTCGAAAGAAAAATATGAACGAATGGTCAGTCTTAACTCTGACTTCGAAAATTTTAAACAACAACTGGATCTTGATTACGAATAGAAATCAAAACATAAAAAATGAATTTAAAAATGAAAATTAACCGATATCTGCTAAGTGCTATGATAATTCTGCTTACTGCAGGATATTCATTCGGGCAGATAACCGTGAAAGCACCAGACAGCGGTAAAAAAACCAACGAAAAAAAGTACACCCATGAAACCGTGCAGGGTGATCCCTTAGACACCAGGATTTACACTCTTGAAAATGGCTTAAAGGTATATATGACTGTTTTTAAAGACAAGCCACGGGTACAGACTTACATTGCCGTTAGAGCGGGAAGCAAGCACGATCCGCACGAAACTACCGGGCTGGCACACTATTTCGAGCATATGATGTTTAAAGGCACATCCAGTTTCGGTACATCCGATTACGAAAAAGAAAAAGTGCTGATCCAGAAGATTGAGGATCTGTTTGAGGTTTATCGTAAAACCGAAGATGAAGAAAAACGTGACCGGATTTACAAACAGATTGACAGCTTGTCATATGAAGCATCAAAATATGCCATTCCAAACGAGTATGACAAAATGATGTCAACACTTGGAGCTAAAAACACAAATGCTTTCACTTCACTTGAGCAGACTGTATATGTGAACAATGTGCCTTCTAATCAGCTTGATAATTTCTTCACCATCGAAGCTGACCGATTCGAGAATGTAGTACTTCGCGGATTCCACACTGAGCTGGAAACCATCTACGAAGAAAAGAATATGACTATGACCAGCGATGGCAGAAAAATGTTTACTGCTCTGCTGGAAGGCTTATTCCAGAAACATACTTACGGCACTCAAACCACCATTGGTACGCAGGAGCATATTAAAAACCCGTCGATGAAAAACATCCGCTGGTTTCACGATACTTATTATGTTCCAAATAATATGGCAATAGCTATTTCCGGTGATTTTGACCCTGATGAAACCATTCGCCTGATTGATGAGAAATTCGGCAAGATGGAAAGCAAAGAAGTTCCTGATTTTGATTTCCAAATGGAAGAACCGATCAAAGAACCTGTAATAAAAGAAGTATTTGGCCCCGATGCAGAACAGCTTATGATTGGATTCCGGCTCAAAGGTGCTGGTACACGTGAAGCTGATATGCTCACAATGATGGATATGCTGCTGACAAACGGCGAAGCAGGACTTGTTGACCTGAACCTGAACCAGAAGCAAAAGGTGCTTAATGCAGGTACCAACCCAATGATAAAGGAAGACTATTCGGTTCTGATGCTGTCCGGTGAACCTAAAGAAGGACAAAGCCTGGACCAGGTAAAAGAACTGCTGCTTGAGCAGATTGAAAAGATCAAAAAAGGTGAATTTGACGAATGGCTGATGAAAGCTGTTATTAATGACCTGAAGCTCCGTCAGACGCAGAAATATGAGTCTAACAGTTCACGCGCCATGGCTTATGTGGAAGCTTTTATCCTGGATGTGCCATGGGAGAAAAGAATTAAAAGGCTGGAAAGACTGGAGTCTATCACAAAAGAAGACATCATGACTTTTGCCAGTGAGAACTTCGATAATAATTATGTGGCAGTTTACAAGCGTGTTGGTGCGGATAAATCCATTAAAAAGATCAAGAAAACCCGAATCACTCCCATCGAGATGAACCGCGACAAGGAGTCGGAATTCTTTATGGCTCTTAAGGAAAATAAACCGGAGCCTATTGAGCCGGAATTTATCGAATATGAAGAACTGATAAGGAAAAGCGAATTCAGCAATGGTGTTGAACTTCTTTACACTCCCAATGAAATCAATAATACTTTTGACCTGTATTATGTATTTGAAATGGGAAGAATACACGATAAAAAGCTTCCGCTTGCC
>JBEPXQ010000309.1:0-3444 GCA_041641835.1 Bacteroidales bacterium | reverse complement strand
GTGGAATAATGTGGATGGAGTGAAAGCCGGTATCTACCTGGATGGCAATTACATGAAAGAACTTCACAATTTCAGCTTATCTGTATTATATCACACCCAGGTATTGGATGCCAGGGAGAGAAAAAGCAAGCTTCCCGTTTCCTGGGATGTGAATTATATGAGCAGGATAAGCAAAGCTCCATTAAAAGCATACCTGGATATCAGATCGAAGCAGGATCTTGGGTGGAGTTACAACCGGATTTCCCTGTTTCGCAAAAATAAGAAAACCACATATGGCATAAGCTTTAGCGGCACGTATATGTCTGAGGATCGCGAAATCAGGTATAAACCGAAGAGCACCTGGGATACTTATGCAAACAATCGCCCATACCTTTATATGAGGGTGTTTTTCCGAAGTGATTTTAAAAATGGTTTTTGGAATACCGGTATAACCTCAGCAAATGGATTTTTTGAAAGCTCAGCTATTGACTTCACCATAAAGAAAACCTTCCGCTTTGGGAAACTTGACTTACGTACCCGGGGATATGCACGATATAATCTTTCATCAGATTATATAATCGAAGATGCATTGCTATTATCCGGAGCCAATGCCATAAACTTCATGGACAATCGTTTGGCCCGCAGCACGAGCATAATCCCTGATAAGTGGATAACCTTCGGAAGTAATCCAAACCACTTTCATCTTCCCGGAGGACTTAATGTTCGCGGTTATAGCGGCTATCTCACTGCTACTAAAGATGAGAACGGCAATCAGGATTATCATCATTTTGGTAATACCGGTGTGGCTGTAAATGGTGAACTTAGCCTGCTCAGGTTGATAAATCCCGTGCCAGGATTTCTGAAGGATTATCTTAATATAGATATGTACGGCTTTTATGACGCCGCTGTTCTTGATGAGGCTTCACTGACAAAACTCCCGAAATTCAAAAGGGTGTATATGGATGCAGGTTTGGGCGTGAATTTCACGGTAACGCAGTGGTGGAAGTTCGATAAACTGAAACCCATCACCCTGCGTGTTGATATGCCCTTATTTTTGAACATCAAACCGTATAATGACAATAGTCATTTCAAATTCAGATGGATGCTTGGACTTGAAAAAGCTATATAAATCTTATTATAAAACTCAACTTCCTGCCTTCAAATTAAACATAAAGTCAGGAATATTGCTTTTCTATAGAATATCAACTTAACCTATAATATAAGGTGTAATGGAGCTTATCTTAGGAGTGGCTCCTGACAGGCTGAACCGCTACTGAATAAAAAAAACTTTTAGCGCAAGTTTTAAGAAGCAGCCTTGTCATATACCCACAACAGGAGAAAATGCGCAACGAAAAGAAACTTGTCAAGGAACTGAAACGTGGAAACGAACTTGCTTTCCGGCAGCTCGTGGATGAGCATAAAGATATGGTATATCATACTGCCTGGGGGTTTCTGCATGAGCAGCAGGCTTCAGAAGACCTTGCGCAGGAGGTATTTGTTGAAATCTTTAATTCCATAAGTAATTTCAGAGGTGATGCTAAACTTTCCACCTGGATTTATCAGATCACTGTGAATAAATCACTTAATGAAGTTAAAAAACAAAAGCGCAGGCGATCAGAAAAAAGGATCGGTGATTTCTACCGGCCTGAGGAAAGTGAGGAAATAGAAATAGCTGAAAGTGAAAACAAAACCACCTCCGCAATCAGCGAAAATGAAGAACGGAAAATAATCCTGAAGGAAGCAATAGATTCCCTGGCCGAAAACCAGAGGACTGCTTTTATTCTTCACAAATATGACGGACTTCCTTACAAAAAGATAGCTGAAATCATGGAGACCTCTCTTTCATCTGTGGAATCGCTTATCCACCGGGCAAAGCTAAATCTCCAAAAAAAACTAACAAATTATTATCATTCCTGACGCAAGTTTTTTGAATGATGAATGTCAAATAATCAGGAAACAAAAAAAATGAAGTGCGATTCTATACATAGCAATATAATTTTTTACCTGGATGGTGAGCTGCCGCCTGAAGAAACTGCGGCAATAAAGAAGCACCTTAATGAATGTTCGACCTGCAGCAAGCTATTCAGTGAGATCAGCAAGACTTACAAGCTTGCAGAATCAGTTCCGCCATTAAGTGGTGATTTCACCAGTAGTGTTATGGAAAAGGTGAAAACGGAGGTGAAAGCTGACCCTTACACCCGGCAATTCGTCACCTTCACAAGACGCATAGCAGCAGCAGTTTTGCTTATGCTCGTTGGCTTTTCCATCACAGTTATACTAGCACAAAGGCCAGCCAACGGCTTATCAAGGGAGGATACTAATCAGCAGGAATTTATTGACTATTATTTTGCTGATCTCGAAACATATGATATAGAATCCTATTACGAAAATCAGGAGAACAAATAATGGATATTAAAAAACAGAAAAAGCTATTAGTGTGGGTGGTAGTCATTTTGGTGATACTAAACCTTGGAGCTATAAGCCTGTTTGTGATCCAAACCTACAGCAAGCCGGTTAAGGATACAGAAGAATATACTTCACGCAAAATAAACAGGCCTTTCCGGCCTGACGGGCCTGGCAGGATGTTTACAGACCGGGTAAGCTTTAATGATGCCCAGAGGGAAAAGCTCAGGGAATCATTCGTGGGGCACCGGCAGGCGATGCAAATTTATAAGGACTCCATCCGCCTTTTGAGATCACAGCTAATGCAAGAACTGGCTTCAGAAGACCCTGACAGTAAAAAACTGGATGAAATCAGCGCGGGAATAGGGCAGTATTATTCCAGGCTCAACAAGGAAACCAGCAGGCATTTTATGGAAATGAAATCCATAGCAGATCCACAGCAACTGGAAGAGCTAAATGAGTTTTTCCTTGATATCGCCAAGAGGAAACATCCCGGACCAGGTGATGGTTTCAGGCATCGCCACAGAAGAGGAAGACGATAATAAGATCAATTAACTATAAAGGAAACAATTATGAAAGCAAGAACAAATTTAATCATTACAGCCATTCTTCTACTGGGAATCAGCATGAATGCAGTGGCACAGCGCGGCCCGGGCAGAGGCATGCGCATGAACCAGGACAAAGATATGAACCGCATGTGTATGAATATCCCCGACCTTACTGACGAGCAGAAGACAAAAATCAAAGCACTGAAAGTGGAACACCTGAAGAAGGTAACCGACCTGAAAAACCAGATTATGGAGAAAATGGCTCAAATCCGCAGTCTGACCACAGGTGATAATACTGACACTGGCAAAGCAAAAAAACTGGCTGATGAAGTTGGGTCATTAAAAGCTGAACTTATGAAAGCCAGGATAGACCATCGCGAAAAGGTTAGAAGCTTACTTACGGCTGAGCAAAAAGTATATTTTGATGCACGTAGGCACAAGATGGGTAAAAGAAGAGGCCATGGAATGAGAGGTGGTGGCGGATCACACAGGTTCGGGCCAGGCAATCGTGATT
>JBEPXQ010000308.1:0-3447 GCA_041641835.1 Bacteroidales bacterium | reverse complement strand
AGGAGTATTCCCTCCCGGCTTTCATGCTACTGTATCCTTCGAGTACAAAAAGTTTGGATACCTGGATGACGACCTGATCAATTCGGTTAGCGACTCCATAGCTATTCTGTATAAAGAAAAGCTTTCAGATAAATGGCAAGCGGTTAGCTTTACCCAAACAGGATCGGTGTTTGCCGGCAAATTAACAACTGATACCCTCAGAAAGGGATACTACGTGCTGGCCAGGTATGACAAAAGCCTTACTTCCAAAAGCGCAGAAAAGCCGCAACACTTCTACAATATTATGCCTAATCCGGCTGAGGATTATGTAGAGATAAAGAAGCAGCAAAACCATGCGCTAATAATTACGGTTTTTAATACTGAGGGAAAAATGATATTAAAAAAGGAATCTGATGCAAATATAAACCCGGTTCGGTTAGATATTTCGGCCTTACACCAGGGCGTTTATCTGATCAGGATACACGATATGCTAACAGGTTCCGAATTTCTGAAAAAAATAATCATCAGTAAATAATCATATTATGCGAACAATCATCCTATTAGCAACATCCATTCTACTTATGGTTTCAGCTGTTCAAGCCCAGGAAAAAGAGCGTATCAGCAAGGATAACTCCGATTGTTCAGAGGCCATATTTCTCACTGATACTATTTTCGGCCCTACAACAGCTCCACTCGGCCCGGGCAATACTCTGGAGATCAGCGGTGCACGCACCAGCCCCTACGCTTTTCACCGGGAACACCATACCGTTTGGTATGAATTTGCTGCACCAGGAACAGGAACGTTCACCTTTACTGTAATTCCGGAATCAGTGGATGATGATTATGATTTCCTTTTGTTTCAGAAAAATACGGCTGATTTCTGCCAGAAGATCGGTAACAGGGAAGTGAAGCCTGTCCGGTCCAATATTTCCAGGAATAATAAAAACATCGGCAGCAAAACAGGATTACGAAAAGATGCTCCAAAATCATTTGTGAATCAAGGCCCGGGTGATGATTTCAGCAAGGCGCTGCAGGTGCAAAAGGGCGATACCCTGCTGCTGGTTCTTGATAATGTTTATGAGGGCGGAAAAGGACACACCCTACTATTGCATTTTGATTATCAAAAAACAAAAGAAGAAAAGCCCATAGAAAAGCCAGCAAAAAAAGAGCCCCGGCACCATATTACTGTAACGGTTACAGATAAGAGCTCAGGCAAACCTGTTAATGCCGATATCAGCCTTAAATATGCCAACAACAGTAAAAAGCTGCTTGAGAAAAACAACATCAGCCAGTTAACCAAAAAGATTGAACCACAAAGCGAATATGAGATTGTGGTGAATGCTGACCAATATTTCAGAGAGATAATTCAGGCAAAAACTTCAGCAAAGGATACAACCATTTATCTGAATGTGGAAATGACCAAAATAGAAAAAGGCTCTAAGCTCACATTGAAAAACCTGCACTTTCATCCCAGCTCAGCCAGTTTTCTGCGCGAATCATATCCCACACTCAGAAATTTACTTGAGATAATGAAAGATCATCCAGGCTTAAAAATAGCCATTTATGGCCATGTAAACCAGCCATTGCAGTGGAAACAGCGCAGCCGGGAGGATTTTTTGCAGGAGTTATCAGAAAGGAGAGCGGAAGCTGTGGCCCGCTATCTTCAACGCCGCGGGATCAGTGCAGACAGAATGAAAACCGAAGGCCTGAGCAATCGCGAAATGATCTATCCATACGCAAAAACAGATGAGGAGCAAAGCGCCAACCGCAGGGTGGAAATAGTGGTTCTTGACATCTGATATTTCACAAAAGATGGCGAATTACCCGATCATAGTTCCATTTAATGTAAATTTGTGTCCTTATTAATACATTTTATTAATTATTCATGCCCAAATCCACTATGATGAAAAAGAGAGACAGCCTGCTGCGAAGATCATTATACCGTTTACTGCCATTTAAAGACTACCTGTGGGTGCTCAGCAAGATCTATTTATATTCATACAGGGCAGGCATGTTAAAGTCAAATAGTTTTTTCGAATATCAGCATTTCCTTGATAAGATCATAAAAAAGGGAGACACCTGCATTGATATTGGAGCCAATTTGGGATATTTCACAGTTCCGTTGTCGAAACTGGTGGGCAGGGATGGCCACGTTTACTCAGTAGAACCTGTAAAACCTGTACTGAGTGTTTTAAGATCAAATGCCAACAAGCTGAAAAATGTTACGATCATGCCATATGCCCTGGGCCAGGAGAATAAGACCATCCGCCTGGGAAATAATTCGCTCAGCAGAAAAGGTTATATCGCCTCGGGCTCGCATTTTGTGCTTGATAAAGAAAAAGCCGGGGATGTGGATACCGACATTGAATTTGAAGCAGAAATGAGGAAGCCCGGAGAGCTTTTCTCGGGCCTTGACCGTATTGACTTTATCAAATGTGATGTTGAAGGATATGAAATCTACATCCTGCCGGAAATGGAGTCACTGATCATGAAGCACCGCCCATTGCTGATGGTGGAAACCAGCGGGGACAAGCGTGTGAAGCTTCTGGAGTTTTTTGATAAGAATAATTATGTGCCCTTTATCCTTAAAGACGGGCAAATGCGCAAAGCCGGCCAGCAGGATAAGCGGGATTTGATATTCATTCCCTCAGAAAAAACCGGTGCTTTCCAAAATTACATCAGCGAATAGTCTTTTAACCCCTGATTTCTGCCTGGAGTTTATCTTCGTAGCTTTTCTGAAGCTTTTGCATCACCTTATCGATCTGCTTATCGTTGAGTGTTTTGTGTGGATCCTGCAGAACAAAACTCACTGCATACGACTTTTTGCCTTCAGGGATGTTGCTTCCCTGGTACACATCAAACAGATTAACCGACTTGAGCAGCTTCCGCTCCTTCTCAAAAGCAAGTTTTCTAATCTCCCCGAAAGCAACTTCCTGATCAAGTATCATTGCCAGATCACGCCTCACCTCAGGGAATTTACGAACAGGCTGGAATTGAATCTCTCCTGCGCCTGACATTTGCAGTATGTTATCCCAGTTCAGGTCAGCAAAAAATACATCCTGCTCAATATCAAACCCTTTAAGCACTGAACTACTGAGCTTACCCAAAGTAGCTATAGCTTTTTTACCTTTGCTGTATTCCAGGCCCTGTTGCAGATAATCCTTATCTGCCTCTTTCATTTTAAGAGCATCAGCATTAATACCGAGCCTCTCCAACAATAGTTTCACCCAGTGATGTATGTCATAAAAGCTGAAATGCTCATCGGAGGTTTTCCAGTTTTCCCTGTATTTACGTCCGGTAAGGAACATACTCAAATGATGCTCTTCATCAAACCTGCGGCGTACGTTTTCACCCTTTTCCACTCCATGGTTTAAGCGATAGGTCTTGCCCATTTCATAAAACATCATATCCGATGTTTGCCTGTTCAGGTTGTAGATCACATTTTCCAAACCACTGCTCAGCAGGCTT